>JAFUZD010000063.1 GCA_017476785.1 Prevotella sp.
ATTCAGGACACCAAGTGGCTGCTGCAGCCGGTGGGCGTGCAGACCGACGAGCTGCACAACGAGATGCCGTTGCGCGTACCCGTGTCGAAGGGCGGAAAGCTGCAGGGCAGCACCGACGACGACCCGTATTACTACGGAAGCGTCTACGTGCCCTTCGACATCCGACTCAACTCCACCATCGATGCCGCCTTCACCGCCCACAACCCGATAACGGCACCGGGCAGTCTGCGCCTCTCGTCGGTCAGCACCATCAACAATATGGGCAACGGCCAGTTCGTCCCGGCAGGATGGCCCGTCGTCGTCCGTGCCAGCAAGGCCAGCCTCGGCGGAGCAGTCAAGCAGGGAGCTGATTATGAAATCGACGGAGAGCCCTTCAGCCGCTACTACGTGGAGTTCTCGCTGCCCAGCAGCAAACCCTCCACGCTGCCCTACCCCGGCGTGCTCAGCGGCCAGTATCTGGAGCAGACGCTCACCGACGTGGCCGACGGGAAGGTGATGGTATTCGGACTGCCGTTTAGCAACCACAGCGGTCACGACTATGACACCGACGCTTTCGTCGGCTTCTACAAGAACGAGAACTGGGCACGCGGGAACGACAACGCCTACGAGGCACTGCCGCGCACCGCTACCGACGTCCAGCGCGACAACCGCTACGTCTATCACAATAAGGTCTACTACGTCTACGAGGAGGTAGCCTCTGCGCCCGCCCGCGTCGTCATCTTCTTCGACGGCGACGGTGCCGAGCCCGACCCCGACGAGCCGATTCAGGAGAGCGTACGCCCGCAGACCCTCCAGCCCTGCGCCGTCTACGACCTGCAGGGACGTAAGGTGGCCGACCGCGAGACGCCCGAGACGCTCCGCCAGAACCACCCCAACCTGCCTAAGGGCGTCTATATCTTCGGTGGCAGGAAGGTGATTGTGAATTGAGAATTGGGAATTGAGAGCTCGGAGCTCTCCGAGAACTCCGAGAACTCCCGAGAACTCCGAGACCTCCGAGAACTCCCGAGCCCTCCGAGAGCTCCGAGAACTCCGAGAACTCCCGAGCACTCCGAGCCCTCCGAGAGCTCCAAGCCCCCTCCGGGCGCGTTAATCTTGTTTAAAAAGATTTAAATGTGGACAAAAACGCACGGCCCGACAAAGAAAACTTTGCCCATTACCACCAAAAGGCATAACTTTGTATGATAGAGACAAATACAATATGTATTAGAATGAATAGCAAGAGAAGCATCATATACTGCCTGATGGCCATAGTCAGCCTGCTGCTCGCAGCCTGCGCCAGCGACTGGCGCAACGGCATACCCACTGAGCAGCCAGAGACACCAGCCGGGCAGAACGCCATCACCTTCAGCGCCATTGCACAGAGCAGCAAAGGGCAAACGCGTGCCGACCAGTCGGTCGTCAACCGCGGTGAGACCTACCTGCCTGCCACCGACAGCCGTAAGGACTCCGAAGGCGACTCTTACTACGTAGGTATGTTCGGCTACTACACGGGCAGCAGCGCGTGGAGCGACGAGGCTGTCCCCGACCTCTTCTACAACCAGCAGATGAGCATCGGCGAATATACCGAGTCGCTGTTCGGCGACGAGAAGAAGGGCAATCCCCTCTCCTACTCGCCCCTGCGCTTCTGGTCGAACAACGAGGGCGACAAGATGTCGTTCTGGGCCTACTATCCCTACAATGCCACCGGCGACCCGGGTGAGTATGGTATCGCCATCACGACCGATAGCATTGACAAAGGAATGGGTAGAATCCGCTTCCGGATGCACTCCGATGCCGCACAACACAACGACTTCCTCGTCAGCGAGCTGGTGAAGGACCAGACCAAGCCGGCACTGGTGGACAACGGAGAGGGCGGTCTGGAGCCTAAGCCCGTGCAGCTGAAGTTCCACCACGCGCTGGCACAGGTGCGCCTCTACGCCTTCGTCCGCGGAACGGACAAGATTGTCTATGCCACCGACGAAGACGGCAACCGCATCACCGCCACCACCGAAAACGGATACGTCGGCGAACCGTATCTCGATGTCTACGGCACCGTGCAGACGCTCCAAGAGGGCGACCCCATCCCCGACGATGCCGAATGCCTCAATCCCAAACCGGCGAACCCGCAGACCGAGCGTTGGGACCGCAAGGGCGGTGTGCTCGATATGTCGGGAACGTGCCGCCGTGCCAACATCACCTACACGATGGAGTTTCGCAACATCAACACCTCCAACGTGTTCCGCCCCACCACGACCGACGGCATCACGATGCTCACCGCCAGCCCAGAGACGGCTTCCGAGCGCGGCAACGTGAAGGTGAGCCACTATATTATGAACCCCTACTGGTTCACCTTCAACAGCAGCAACCAGCGTGAGCAGCTGAACACCACCTATATGTATGGTGCCTTTGAAGAGACGACGGCCTACGAACCGACGGCCGCCAACGATGGAAAGGACGGCAACCGGAAGGGACTGTGGACAAAGGACGGAGTCTATTACAACGACCGCCTCTTCTATCTGTTGGGCGAGGAAGACGGCGGAGGCGATCGGCCTACACTCGACCAAGCCGCTGAGCTGGAATACCCCGATGATCCTGAAAAACACTACAACTATGCACCGGGCAACATCATCTTAGCCGTGCCGCAGGAGCTGACCGACGCGCAGGTGCCTCACGTGGTCATCACCGCCACGGGTGAGCTGACCACGGGCGAGGAGAAGACGGCCACCGTGACCATCAACCTGCTCGGCCTGCATCTCCGCTGGGAGAGCGGATTCATCTACAGCTATGCTTTCATCGAGGACAACCTCTACCCCGGTGCCGACATCGTACGCGGCCCCGAAAGCATCACCGTAGTCTTCGATCCCACGAAGTGGACCGACCAATGGTAGAAAGAACTCCGAGACCTCCCGAGACCTCCCGAGACCTCCCGAGACCTCCCGAGACCTCCCGAGACCTCCGAGCACTCCGAGAACTCCGAGAACTCCGAGAACTCCGAGAAAAAATAACTTAAAAAGCAACCGTCTATGCCCACCAACAACCCCACCGCTGACTTTCTCCCCCTGCAGGGCCACTACGAAGACCTCGTCGTCTACCAGATAGCCCAATGCATCTATGCCATCACCTACCACTTCGCCCACACCTATCTCGACAAAGGCGACCGCACCATCGACCAGATGGTGCAGGCGGCGCGCAGTGGCAAGCAGAACATCGCAGAGGGAAGCGTAGACGGCAGCACCTCGAAGGAGATGGAGCTGAAGCTGCTCAACGTGGCCCGGGGGAGCATCCACGAGCTGAAAGCCGACTATGAAGACTATCTGCTCACGAGGGGCCTCCAGAAGTGGACAAAGGAAGATGAGCGATACCAGAAGACCCGCCGCTACTGTCTCCACCACAACCACCCCGACGACTATGTCGGTCCCATCCAGCAGCGCACGGCCGAGACCACAGCCAACATCGCCCTTACCCTTATCCATCAGTACGACGTGCTGATAGTGCGGATCATCGAAGCCAGCAAGAAACGCTTCCTCACCGAGGGCGGCATCAAAGAACAGCTATTCCGCGCCCGCAAAGAATACCGAGACAACCACCAATAAAGCGGGAGTTCTCGGAGCTCTCCGAGACCTCCGAGAACTCCCGAGAGCTCCGAGAAAACAGGAATGCAGCTGCGCTTCGTTTTATGAAGCGCAGCTGCATTCCTGTTTTTTATTCTGTTTTCACTCCGCTGCCGTTCCCGCTCGTTCCCGCTATTCGGCCGCTATTTAATCTTAACAGGGCGAAGAGAAAGGCCGTGACCATAAGCAAAATACCTATTAAAATCAAGCACCTTTCCATTTTTTTGATAAGTAGGAAGAACCATCACTGAACGTCCCTGATAGTTATTATACTCACACGTCCAGTAGAAACCGGTACTATGGTCATCAAGAGCCCCGTTTGTCAACTGGGTGCCTTTGGCCAACTGATTCGACCATTGTCCTGTCGATGGCAGATAATAAGTCAATCCATAGCGGTCTTCTTTGGGGATTCCCCAAGGATTCTCTGCTGGAATTCCCTGTCCCAAGTCCTTATAGGGAGAATTAACACTACCCTCGTGGCGTTTCACATAGAAATAGCCTCCACGCTTCTCACTTCCACTCTTACGCATCGTTCCGTTCTGGTCATACGCATCAGGCCACATATTAAGATAGTTGCTGACAACGACCTTTTCCTCAACCTTATTTTCAGACCCCTCTCCTTTCAACGACAATCCCGTAAAGACAGCAGGCGTTGGTACACGATACCCCTGAGGACAGGGGTCGTAAATTGTCTTATCGTCATCCCGGCCCCAGAAGTTGTATGTGGTTCCCCCATATCTTGTTCCCTCAGGATCCCCCGATATCGGCTTTCGAATCTCCCACCATTGACCAAGATAATCGTCATTTGTCCCATATCGGGCCAACCACTTCGGATGTTTGATTGCATCAGCGACAGAAGTAGTATTCTGAATAATGAACTCATCGGTAATATCTGTTGCACCACTATAAATAATGGGTTGAGGGGTTCCATATACACCGCCATTAATATTCGTATTACGCACCATCGGCAATGCCGTGGGGCGTCCCCACTGATAGACGGTGCCCGCTCCACGAATCAAGTCCTGCCGCGCTTCCTGACGGATGCGGACATAGGTCTCTGCGTCGGAGCTTTTGACTATCTTTGTATTTGCCGTAAACGAAAGTTTCACTTTCACCCACACCTCACGAGGCTGATAGACGCCCCACTCATCCGTTTCAGGAATCCAGCCCAAGTTGACTGGAAGTATATGGTTCTTTTCGCCGGAATAATTCTCTATCTCTGGAATCTTTGAGCTGCCATCATAGCTGGTATAGATTCTATCCACTGCTATCGAAGACTTGCTTCCATAGTAGTTATCTATATCATCTTCATAGTCGTCAGCAACAGTAGCATAGCTACTTTCATAATTAGGATACACTTCGTCCGTCACCCAGATATGCCACGCCCATAACACTTCTTCCTCTGCGTACGTAGGTCCTTCTTTCGGAGTTTCCCCTCCTCCACTTGTGTCATACACCTTCGTCTGCTTTTTACCACAGAGGGCAATCAATGCATTTAATGGCTTCAGCCCCTTGCTTTCTACCGTAAACATTATGTTGTGGGTCGATGGCTCTAAATCATTTACTACTATCTGCCCACTACAAGTTTCCCATATCAGCTTGGCGTATACACTATTTTTATCCAAGAAATCATATTTTGTTACCGTTTTCGTCTCCGCCTCTGTATCCACAACGGTTGTTGTGTGAGCAGCAACATTTTCCAATTGGTTTTCGATGTTTGCATATTGGATGGGCTGCCCAGCGTGATCGACAAAGATATTTTTAGAATTGAACTGATCCTTACTCTTACCTAAAGCATTCCCATATACTATCGGGAATTTATAGGCTCCCCCTCGATTGATGATGTAGCAATTAGATGATTCTTGACTTGATAGTTGGGTTCCGCTTGATGTATATTTTGACAGGTCAAGGCTCTCTGCCCCCCCCCAGCTTGATGTATTGGTCTGCAAGACAGTTGAATGATACGCTGTCAGTAGTCGCGCTTGGGCACGCAGTCTGAAATTCACATCGTGCTGATAGCCACCCGTCGTAGCCCCACCAGCACCGTCTATTGATTCGAGCCAATGTGGTTTTTGGGCAATTTTATCATATTCACCCGTCGATTCATTATAGCGATAGAAGCCTTCCACCTCCCAGTTGGCAGCGGTCGTATTGTCATACACGCCATTATTGTCTGCATCATTAGACTTGCTGAAGTTGCGATAGCCACGATAGCTGTCAATCTTGAACGAACCATTATATCCTGTGGTCATATGCTCCAATGGGTCTGGACTGTGGGCAATAAGATAATAGCCATCTTCCAATTTGCCGATGGTGATTTTGTAGGTGACGGTCTGCCCCGGCAGCCATTCATCATTTTTCAAGCTGCACTGCAACGTATGCTTTCTTCCGTCGGCTTTCTCCTCCACCTCCACTTCGAGCGAGGCGTCGGGGGTGAGGGTGTGGGGGATGAGGAAGAGCACGTCGTTGCCGTCGATGTAGACGTTCTCGCCCGTCTTGTCCCATTCGGTGGGCTCATAGTCGCGGGTGATGGTGTAGGACTGGTACGAGGCGGACGATGTGGCGGTCCACTTGGTGCCGTCGTACGTGGCTTTGTTGAGGATGGAGAGCAGCTTGATGCTCTTGATGCGGATATTGGTGGGCATCTTGCCCTGCGCAAAGCGGACGGCGGTGAGGATGTGACGGAACTTCAGGTCCACGGTCTTGTCGTCCTCGCCCAGATGGCCGTTGCGGCTCCACGCATCGTCGACCAACACACTGTCTTGCACGGCTCCCGTGGCCGTGACAATCTCTTCGGCACCGCCCACGCCCTGCGACACGCCGTAGAGCAGGTCGCGCTGGGCCGTTATGGCGTCGGGGACGGTATAGGTGATTTTGGGACGGCTGTCGTAGCTGCCGTCGCTGGTCACCTCGACCTCCATATTCTCCAGCGCGGGCGAGATGGCGTAGAAGCGCATCTTCTGCTTGCCGTAGGGCCACTGCACGGAGCTGCGCCAGCCGCGTATCTTCTTCAGCGTCACCTTATCGAAGAGCGTCGTCACGCCGGCACCGCCGGCATCGTAGGCATAGCCCCAGATGGTGATGGAGTCGTGGAAGCTCTCGGTGGTGGCCACGCGGCTGGGGATGTCGCGATTCAGGTCGGCCGGGTCCGCGGTGCTGCGCGTCCGGGCGGCGGCCTGCTGCATAGGAGCCTGATGGATGCCTACGAGGGGCATCGTCAGCCGGTGCACCTGCAGGTCGGCACCGGCATAGCCCTCCAGCCGATGGGCGGTGGGCGCATAGGCGGCGGCCAGTGCGGTGTCGGCGGCGGCGCGCGTCTGCCCCAGCTGGGCGATGCGCTCGGCCTGCTCCTCCACGCTGACGTTGAAGGCGATGCCGTCGGCATCGTCGGCAGCCTCGCGGCCCATTCCGAAGAACAGCTCGTCGCTGCAGCCTGCCAGCAGCAACAGAACGGCCAGCAGTAGGTTATATCGCGTTGTCTTCATTGTCTTCATTGCTCTTTTTCCTCTCTCTCTCGTTTCGCCGGTGATGTGCCTATAATGGCTCGTCTACGACGCGCTCACTGTTGATGCCCTCCGTCCACGGCTCTACCGAGGGCAGGATGCGGATGGGGAAGTCCCAGTCCTCGATGCCGATGACCTCGAACGACACGTGCTCCACGCCGATGAGGCAGAGCAGCTTGTAGCGCTTGCCGCCCTCGAACTTGAGGTCGGCTATGGGGTCGCCCTCAACGGTATTCACGATGCGCACGTAGCGGTTGCCCTTCGAGTCGGTCAGCTTGCTCAGCAGCAGCTCGTTGTCCTGCGTCAGGAACGAGTAGGTGATGCTCGGCGTCAGCTTGACGCCCGTCTGCGGGATGAGCATCATCAGGCGGTTGGACTGCGTCAGCTGTCGCTGCACCTCGTCGACGCCCGTGGCGATGACGGCGCCCGTCTCGGCGTTGGTCATCGCGAACTTGTCCAGCTCGTTGACGCGCAGGGTGGTCAGCTCGTCTTCCGTGGCGGGAATGCCGGTGGAGGGGTCGCCGCTGAGCGTGTTGACGAAGTCGGTGGCGGCAAAGCGAATGGCACCCGCGGTCGTCTCGGCGCCCGTGAAGTCCCACGCGCCCGTAGCCAGATTGAACTTGCCGGTGGTCTTGAGCGTCATATCGGTCGGCGTCAGTGCCAGCGAGCTGACGAATATCTTGGTGTCTACGTCGTTGTCGGGCTTCTTGCCGCTGAACTCCACCTCGTCGTAGACGCGCTGCACGTAGAGCTCGATGCACGACAGGGCGTGCTTGAAGTCGAACTGCACGCGGCCGTCGACGTAGCCATAGTGCTTGCCGTCGAGCTCGCCCATCCGGTAGAGGTCTTTCTTCGCGTCCCACAGCAGGTCCACCTGCCGGTCGATGTCCGACGACCAGCGATACTGAATCCACGGCTCGCCTGCCGCGGTGTTGCTGCTCTCGCCGATGATGCCTGCCTCGCCGTCGGCCGGCGCGGGCATCGTGCCGTCGTCGTTGCCCACGTAGGGTGCATAGGCAAAGAAGCTGACGTAGCTATGCAGCTGCGAGCCCTGCGCCGTAGCGTTGTCGGCGGGCTGGTTGTCGTTGGGCCAGTATTTCAGCGGGGTGTACATCCACTCGCGCTCGGCCGCACTGACGTACTCGTAGCTGACGTGCTCGTTGTACATAAAGTTGGGGGCGGTCTTGGTCCACTCGGCCCACGCCTTACTGTCCGTGGTGAAGGCATAGACGCCGAAGCCGAGGTCGCGCAGTCGGTCGTCGTCGGTGATCAGTCCCTCGTAGCCGGCGCGCGTGCCGCTCATCGCGGTGGTATAGGTAGTAAACGTAATAGGCACGGGGACATTGGCCAGCGGGTCTTGCCCGTCGTCGCTCAGGCTGCTCTTGGCGCAGCTGCTCAGCAGGCAGAGCGCCAGCACCGCCATCATCCAGCCTATCTTATGATACATCTTCTTGTTCACAGCTATATATAATACGATGCAAAAGTAGGCATTTTTCGCGAATTGAACAAAGTTTTTGCACCCTTTCTACCTTATTATATGTAAACTTTAACACTGGGCACCAGCCGCTGCCGTCCCCTCCCCTGCCCCAAAACGCCAACTCGGGTAATAAAAACCGGCCAACTTAGGAAATGAAAACCGGCCAACTTAGGAAATAAAAATCGGCCAACTTAGGAAATAAAAATCGGCCAACTCGGGTAATAAAAACCGGCCAACTTAGGAAATAAATCGCCTAATCCTTTGATAATAAGAGGATTTTTCGTAACTTTGCCAACGCGTTGGCGAAGTTACTCCGTCTCGGCTAAAAGAAGGAATGAATTCCTTTGTTCCGCGCTCGACTTTTCCGTAACTTTGCCCCATTAATATAATGACCGTATGAAAGAGTACAAGCCAAGAATTGCAGACATTCTGCTCAGAAAGAAGTTAGCCGGTATGGGGGCTGTGTTGATAGAGGGCCCCAAGTGGTGTGGCAAGACTACGACTGCCGAACAACAGGCGAAGAGCATTGTCTATATGGACGAAGTGGGGGACGGAACAAATTGGCAGCAGCTGGCAGCCATCAATCCCAAAGGCGTATTGGCCGGAAAGACGCCCAGACTTATAGACGAATGGCAAACAGCCCCCCAGCTATGGGATGCGGTAAGATTTGAGGTAGACCACCGTGGCGACGACGGGCAGTTTATCCTCACGGGGTCTGCCGTGCCCGTTGACGACGACCAAATGAAGCATTCGGGCACAGGCCGCGTGTCGTGGCTCACTATGCGCCCGATGAGCCTCTGGGAATCGGGAGACTCTAATGGCGGTGTGAGCCTGAGGGACTTGTTCGACGAGCCGGCGCAAATCTTTGCAGAAAACCAGCTCGCACTTGAGGACATTGCATTCCTCACTTGCCGCGGCGGCTGGCCAAGAGCTGCCTTACAGAAGAAAGAGGTGGCGCTCGACAGAGCCTTCGACTACTTTGACGCAGTGGTGAAGAAGGATATTTCGCGTGTTGACGGAGTCCGCCGGGACACAGAGCGCACGCGCAGGATTATGAGATCGTACGCACGGCATCAGGGCACACCGACGCCGGTGAGTGCCATAGCTGCCGACGTCAGGGTCAACGACGCCGACAATACGGACGACAAGACCATCCACGCATACATTGCGGCACTGAAGAAGCTGTTTGTCATAGAGGATATGGAGGCTTGGAATCCCAATCTGCGCTCCAAGACCGCCATCCGGACATCGGACAACCGCTATTTCGTAGACCCCTCTATTGCCACCGCAGCACTCGGATTAGGCCCCAAAGACCTGATGAATGACCTCAACACCTTCGGGCTCTTGTTTGAAACACTATGCGTTCGCGACCTCAGGGTCTTTGCCGATGCACTCGACGGGCAGATATACCATTACCGCGACAAGAACGGGCTGGAATGCGACACCGTGGTCCATCTTCGCAATGGCTCGTACGGGCTGATAGAGATAAAGCTGGGCGGTGAGAAACTGGTCAATGAGGGGGTTGAGGCGCTGAACAGTCTCTCCGAAAAGATTGACGTCACCAGAATGAAAGCCCCATCTTTCAAGATGGTACTCACGGCCGTTGGCAAGATGGCCTATCGCCGCGCGGACGGCATCTACGTGGTTCCCATCGGCTGTCTGAAAGACTGAATCGAGGAGCCTCCGACCTAACGGAGAATGCCCCGACCTTCTCCAGAAGCCACGAAGGGATGCTACGGAGGGTGCGGAGAGACGCTGCGGAGGGTGCGGAGAGAGGCTACGGAGGGTGCGGAGAGACGCTGCGGAGGTTGTGGAGAGAGGCGGAATGGCTGTAATGGCATTGAGACAAAGAAAAATCCCGCAGGGAGCAACACGCACCCTGCGGGATTTTCTTTTATTTGGCTTGACGCCTTAATCCTTATCAGACTTTAGTTACGAAGCAGGTACTACGTTAGACGGCAGCCAGATTTCCTGCGTATTACCAGAACCACTACCGCCATAACCATCTTCCCAGTCGCTGACCGTTGCCGAGAACTTCACCGAGGTGAGGCCGAGGTGAATAACCAACGTATAGGCCTTATTTGCCTCCAAGCCTGACAGGCTCACTACGTTCTTGATTTTCTGCGTCACCTTAGTAGAGGTTACATCATCCACTTTGTCCAGTTTGGCATCGTAGGTACGTACAACGTACTCTACCTCTACCTCCAGTTTCTGGTCCGTTCCACCCGGAATCAGCACAATGGCATCGGCCGTAGCATCGCTTTTATACACATCCGTAGCCGCCGTGGTTACGCCGAGGGGAGTCCACCCATCGCTGTATGAGGGGGAAGCTTTCGTAGAGATAGCCTCATTAATATCGTCTTTAGTCAGTGAGATGTTGATAGAGGGACCGCCAGAAGATTCTGTCGTAACCTTCTGCTCACTCCACGTTCCCGAAGCGATGTCGAACTTACCCGTCTCATAGAAGGTTGACTTACCATCCGCATCTGCATTCTTGATACTGATGCTCTCCACGGTGACCTGCGTCTTCGGGTCCGTGGTACCAGCACCTACCGCACCACTTCCATTACCGTCAATGTCATACACAACCTTAAGAAAACTCTTATCAGCAGCAGTCTTACCACCAATCTTAGCCAGCGCGTGCTTGAAGAGGAATTCCACCTTTTCCGTTGTCGGCTGCTTGGTCAGGTCAACGTTATAGTCAGAGCCCACCGTACCGGTGTTATCGCTACCGTCCGTTTCCTTATAAGGAGTTTTTCCACGCGTACCCCACAGCAGGTCGACGACCTCGGAAATCTTAGTCCCAGCCAGTTTGTAGCCAATATTCAGCTTAGCTTCACTATTATCTTTAGCAGGAATGGCCGTAATGCCCGTTTTTGCAGCGTCACCTGCACTTACGTAAGGAGCATAGGCGAAGAAGCTCAGATACTGAGCCCCCCCGTCGGTTGCTGTCTTCGAAGGAGTAGCAGCATTGGCAACATCCGTACCGTTCGGCCAGTATTTGATGTTGTCGTACTTCCAGTCAGTGGCGTAATACACCTGCTCGTTCACCATAAAGTTGGGTGCCGTATTGCTCGAGATATTGAAGTTGCTCTCCGTATGGAATGCATATACGCCAAATCCTTGTGTTTTAGTGCCGTCCTTTGCATCTTGCAAGTCTGTGGTTTTAATTTCCCCTGCATAGCCGTTGTTTGCACGCGTCGAGCCCTGCTTGCTCAGGTACGTGCCGAACTCGATGGCTTGGGGAGCGTTTTGTTTCTCGCTGATGACGGAAGCGATTTCCTCCGACTGCGAGCAGCTGGCCAGCAGCGCAACGGCTGCGGCAGCAAAGAATAAGCCTTTCTTCATTTTCATAATGTTTCGCTTTTGTTTGTTAATATTCATTTTTTTTCGTTTTTTCTCTGTTTTATATCGTTGTTTTCTTGTCGGTTCAGAATCCGCCGAGGTCGATGATGCCTCCGTCTTCCCAGTCGCGCACCTCGGCGTCGAAGCCGGCTCCGACGCGCTGGTCGGGCACGGGCGGCATCACGATGACTTCGCTGAGGTCGAGCTTCAGCAGTATGTTGCGCAGGTCTTCGCGGTAGCGTATCTGCACTTCGATGCCCTCGGGCGTGATGTAGTGCAGGTCCTTACCCACCTCGAACGACTGGCGCAGCACGGTGCCGTCGGTGAGGGTGATGACGAAGCTGAGCACGTTGTCAGCCTCGCTGCGCTCGGCCAGCGTCTCCTTCCCGTAGGGCAGTCCGAAGCACATTGTCTCGTTGGAGATGATGCCCAGCGAGTCGGGCGTGTCGCCATACTTGCGGAATCGCCACGTGTTGGGGTTGAGGATGATGGTGCCAGCCTCGGCCGTGCGGTCCACGCGGCTCAGGTAGAAGCCGTCGGCCAGTCCGCTGAGGCTGGCCTCAACGGTCTGGATGCTCTGGTAGCGCTTGACCTTAGCCTCGAGGTAGAGGTTGACGGTCATCGGCATTCCCACCTCGTCGATTTGGTAGACGTAGTCGTTGTCGTGATAGAGCTGCTGACCGTTGCTGAGGTAGTCCTTATAGGGGACGAAGATGGTGGTGTCGCGCAGCACCATTGCCTCGCTGATTTCGAAGGTGTCTACGGCCACGCCGATGGGTTCGGGATAGTGGACGTAGTCGTTGGTCTCGTTGTCGCGCGTGGTGTGGTCGTAGTGCTGCAGGCGCATCGTGACGTCGCTGAAGCTGGTGGCGTCGCGCAGTCGCATATAGGGCAGGAACTCGTCCTCACGGTCGTTGAACACGACGAGGCGGTAGACATCGGGCACGAGGTGAAGGGTGAGCGTGGTGCCGTTGACCGACTCGACGATGGGTCGGGCGGCGTGGCTGCCCCACACCATCACGGTCATTCCGTTGGGATGCTCGCCGTAGAGCGGCGTGAAGTAGTCGTCCCAGTTGACCACGAGCTGCACGCGCACCGTCTCATTGACGATGGCCTCGAGCGGGCGTCGCTCGCAGGCAGCGAGCAGCAGCAGTCCGCAGAGGAGGGCGAGTCCGCGGCGCGCGCAACGCGCGGCGGCGGGTCTGAATCGTGTCAAAGATCGCTGTTTCATCGTGTCCCTCCTTTCTTTCTGAAGGGGTTTTCGAGCAGCCAGACGAGCGACAGCTTGAGCTTGGTGGGCCCGAAGTAGGTGTCGTTCTTGTCGTACTGCCATATCAGGTGTGTGTCGTCGAAGCGTCCTTTGTAGTGGTGACGCTTGCCGAAGAGCACGCCTGCGCTGAAGGAGGCTTCGAGGTTCCAGTGGCGTGCGAGCACCCAGCTGTGGCCGATGGTGGCTCCGAAGCTGGCAAACTCGCTCTGGTCGCCCGTGCTGTTCCATTCTATGTCGTATTTCCCGCCGGCGGCATAGAGCCCCACGAAGTGGCCTGTGAGTGCCGGCCGCTTGCCGGGACATCCGCCGAACCAGCGCCGCAGCTCGGCGCCGAGTGTCCATAGCTGTGTGGCGCGGGCGTTGTCGTGCCACACGTACCACGGGAACCAGTCTTCCACCATAGCGCTCCACTGGCGGTCGCTGCCGAAGGGCACCTCTATCTCGAGGTTGAGGGCCAGTGCTGCGTCGAAGAGCAGGTTGGTCTTCAGGGCCCAGTCGGGACGAAAGGGGACGAAGCCGGAGGGGCTCTCCTCGAGCAGGCTCTTGGCGACGGGCATCGCCCAGATGGTGTCTACTCGCCCGGGCACTACGCGGTCGACGCTGAGCCGGTAGTCAATCCGATAGTCGGAATGGCGCAGGCGGGGCATCGCTTCGCGCAGGATGCGCCGGTAGTCGGCGGGGTAGCTGCGCTTGATGCGCTGCAGCTTGGCATCGGGGTCGCCGTCGGTGTCGATGATCCGCAGGATGTCGTCCCGGTGGGTCAGCTGCGACTGCGCTACGTATCGTCTCAGTCCCGCCCAGTCCTCGGGCTCATAGTCGCTCGTGATGTGGGTCGGGTCGATGCCGAAGTGGTCTATCATATACTGCCGCAGGCTCTGGCTTCTGCCTTTCGCCAGCCGCGCGTTGTTCCTGTAAGGACCTTCGGGCGAGGCGTATCCCCGGATGTTGATGCCGGTGATGCTGGCACGGCCGTCGGAACGCACCGAGTCGATGGTGTGCTGTATGCGGTCCAGCTCGGCGGCATTGTCGTGGTAGTCGCGCCGTATGTCGGTCTGGTTGACGACGAAGTCGACGTAGGACCGGCGGTCCACGGCGTGCTGCTCGGTGACGTAGGAGTCGGGCGTGACCACGATCTCGGGCTGCATCGTGAGCAGCGTCTTGTCAGTCTCTTCCACTACGCCGTCGCACACGCGGTCGGTGCTGATGCGCACGTAGACGCTGGCAAAGTCCATCCACGGCTCGTAGGGCAGCGAGGCCGCATAGATGACGGGCAGCGGCGCATCCTTAGCCCTGAGTCTGATGCCCTCGGGCTCTTGCAGCTGCAGACTGCCTGAGCGCACCTGATAGTAATAGGTGTTGCGGCCGTAGATTCCCACGCTCGGGAGGCACGCTGTATCTGCCGGAGTAACGAGCATCGGGGCAACAAGCAGTACGTCATCCTTACCTACTTGCTTCCTGTCGAAGTCGATTCGCATTATCAGCTGCACGGCATTGCCTGAACGTACCAGCCGGATACTGTCGGCAGCTATCATTCCCTCCGCTCTGACTGGCTGGGCAGCTGACATCGCGAATAATGTCGCTATCATCAGACAGAGTCTTCGTAGATACATCTTCACCTTAAGTATATAACAACCGACAAAGGTAAAAGAAAAACGCATACGCGCGTCACAATGCGGCCATTGATTAACACTATTTAACTCGGGGGGGTGATTTTTAACATTCCCGCCGCATTCCCTTCAACAAATTGCCCGCATTCTCTTTCCATCCCCACCCCTACTTGTTAAAAGCCGTAAAAACCAATGAGCGGGGCTGGAAGAGGGAAAAAGCGGGGCTGAAACGGAGGCTGAAACGAGCGAGAAGCGGGGCTGAAAGGGTCCCAAAAGCACGATTCCCATTTTTACAATCGGCCGCATTGGGGGCAATTGTAAAAATGGGAATCGCGCAGGGGTGCGCCGTAACGGCACGAACTTCAGCCTAAAGCGGGTGTCGTCAGCATCTATATCTGCATCCGCTTGAAGAACTCCTTGACGGCATTGCGCTGATACATCCCCTTGACATAGACCAGCGAGGCGTGCATCGTCTCACGAGCCTCACGGATGGGGATGGCCTTGTAGCCCTCTTCCTCATAGATGACGCTCTCGGAGAGGATGGCTACGAGGTGGCACGACTTCACCATATGAATCATTGTGTAGACCTCGTTAATTTCCATCAGCGGCTTCAGGTCCACGGCGTGCGCACGCAGCAGGCCGTCGAGTATCGTGCGGGCATTCATTCCCTTAGCAGGTACGGCGGTGAGAAAGGCTTTCAGCTGGCTGAGGCCTACGTCCTTAAACTTTGCCAGCGGATGTCCCTCGGCAACGACGGCACAGAGGCGCGACTCGAACAGCGGGACTTCCTCTAACAGCGGCTCGCTCGACAGGAGATTATAGGTCAGGGCAAAGTCTATCTCGCGATTGTGCAAGAGCGTGGTCAGCTCGTCGGCACGCTCGAAACGGATGTCAAACTGGATGTCGGGGTACTGAGGACAGAAACGCTGCATTGTCTTGGTGAGCAACACGGAGAGTCCGTAGGTGGCTCCGATACGCAGTCGACCCGTCTTCAGCCCTTCCATGTCATGGATTTGTTGCCGACCCTGTTCGGCTGTCTCTAATGTCTGACGGGCAAAGGGCAG
>JAFUZD010000064.1 GCA_017476785.1 Prevotella sp.
CGCTGTTCTACCGCCGGCAGGAGCTGCTGGCCCGCCGTGCCGGCAAGCAGACGTACCTGTGGAAGAGGGAGCCCCGCAACGCTGCGCCCCAGCAGCCTCAGGAGGCTGAGGAGAAGACCGACGAATACGAGATAATGGAGTAACCACTCCCCCGGCTCTACCTGAAATGGAAGCGCAGGTTGGAGACGAACTTCAGGATGGAGGCAAATATCATCACGGCGAAGGTGAGGAATGTGACTACCAGAACGACGAAGGTGCCTAACATCGCCATAATGACCACGATGGGAATCAGCGCTATCATCGATGTGAAGAATCCTGCCGCCCCGACACCTAAATAGACAAAGGTCTGACCTCCCACCATTACTATGGGATAGAGCATTGACCCGATGAGGGCCAGCAGACCCGTTGCGGCCGTTCCGGCTGCGCCGGCTGCCCCCGCTGCTGCACCGGCGGCATCGCTGACAAAGCTGACGGCCAGCTGCTTGGCACTCTTTGCTTCCCGCAGCTCCTCCTCGGTGGCCGGGCGGAAGGCGATGAAGAAGTAGCACAGGAAGTAGACGGCCGTCACAACGGGGATGACGAGCTTCTGCTGAAGCGACATATCTTTTTTGAGGATAGCAAACCACGTCCAGTCTTTGGGGAGGAACCAGCTGCCCACCTGCAGAAGGATGATGGCAACGAACAGGAGGAAAAGCCACTTCACCCACGCATCGCCGTTGAAGATGATGCCTGCCGCTTTGCCGCTGCGCACACGCCGGATGTTCATCACCCAAGCCACGATGGCAAACACGATGGGCAGAATCATTAGTGGACGGGAAACCGAATTGGGAATGCTGATAAGAAAAAGGTTGGTCATCATAATGCTGATAAAAACTTCCTGTGAGTTATGTGGGTTCTACAAATCTTTCTTTGGCATCCGTCCGGTCGAACCCGCTTGCCCGACTTCAGCCATTCTGTCTTAACACAACTGCAAAATTAGCAAATATTTTCAGTAGCGAAGCTACCCCCCCCATTTCAAAAGAATTATAAGTAATTTTCACTTCTGTTAACTTATATTTTGCCCGTTATGCCCGTCTCGCCCTCCCCACTGCGGGTACACCGTGCAGCCGCATTCAGGGGCAGTCCAAACACATCCATCGCACCAAATCCTGCTATATTTAGCGATTTCCATCTCTTTTTTCTCTGCTTCTCGATTTTTTGTTGTATCTTTGCAGCAGAAAAAAACAGGGGCTGTGCCGGTTCGATCGGGATACTCATCAAATAATAATGAAAACCGGGATGACATCTCTTGCTAATGGCGGGCCACAATCGCACCATAGGGTGAGAAGCCGAAAGGCCGGTGGATTACAAAGGCGGGGAGTCCCCAAAACTTGTGTAATAGGAGTTTTCATCACATCATCGGTATGGCCCCTTTCTTTTAACCCATCGTTTAAGATTCAAAAAAACAAAGTTATGTTTTCCGGCATCATCGAGGAGTTTGCTACCGTTGTAGCCATCAAGAAAGACAGAGAGAATATCGACTTCACGCTGACGTGCTCGTTCGTCGGCGAGCTGAAGATTGACCAAAGCGTGGCCCACAACGGGGTTTGCCTGACAGTGGTGAGGATAGAGGGCGAGAACTATACCGTGACGGCAATGAAAGAGACACTGGAACGCTCGAATCTGGGACGGCTCGCCGTGGGAGATAAGGTGAACGTGGAGCGCTCGATGCTGATGAACGGACGGCTGGACGGCCACATCGTGCAGGGACACGTAGACACTACGGCCCGCTGTACGGCTACCGACGATGCCGACGGCTCGACCTACTTCACCTTCGAGTACGACTTTGACCCGCAGATGGCGCGCAACGGCTACTTCACGGTGGACAAAGGCTCGGTAACGGTCAATGGCGTCAGCCTGACCGTCTGCAATCCTACGCAGCACACGTTCCAAGTGGCCATCATCCCCTACACTTTCGACCACACCAACTTCTGCGACATTCACGTTGGCTCGGTGGTCAATCTCGAGTTCGACATCATTGGCAAGTACATTGCCCGACTGCAGCAGCTGAACTGAGCGTTCGCCACACTTCCCCTTCCTCAGCCCATATTCCAATTTATGTTAAAAAGGTAAATCTTATCGAAGATTTACCTTTTTTGTTCTACTAACTGCCAATTATTATCGATTTTATTTCCGCTCCCAGATTATTCTTGCTACTTTTGTACCGTGAAATCAGACGAAACATAAGAGATATGAGAAAGGTTTTTATCTTGATGGCAGCACTTCTGGCGACCACCGGCTCAGCACAGCAGAAATGGACGCTCGAGGACTGCATCAACTATGCAATGCAAAACAGCATCACGCTGAAGAAATCCAAACTGCAGATGGCCTCGGCCACCGAAGACCTGAGGCAGTCGAAAGCCAACCTGCTGCCGTCACTGAGCCTGTCGACCAACCAGTCGCTGGGCTACCGTCCGTGGCTGGACTCGGGCACCAGCACCGTGACCAACGGGACGGTAAACACCAAAGTGAGCAAGACCTACTACAACGGCTCTTACGGGCTGAACGCCAGCTGGACCGTATGGAACGGCAACCAGAACCGCAACCAAGTGCGACTGAGCGAGGTGGCCGAGCAGCAAGCCGAGCTCGACTGGACCGAGACGGCCAACTCCATTCAGGAGCGCATCGCCCAGCTCTACGTGCAGATACTCTATATGACGGAGGCCATCAGCGTGAACAAGCAAAGCTTGGAGACCAGCCGGCTGAACGAGCAGCGAGGCCAGCAGATGGTGGAAGTGGGAAAGATGTCGAAAGCCGACCTCGCCCAACTGACGGCACAGCGCGCCACGGACGAATACAACATCGTGGAGGCTGAAAGCAATCTGGCCAACTACAAGCTGCAGCTGAAGCAGCTGCTCGAGATTACCGACGAGCAGCCGTTCGACATCGAAGTGCCACAGACCAGCGATGCACAGGCACTGGCCGACATCCCCTCGCTCATCAGCGTCTACGAGGCTGCTCTGGCCTCGCGTCCGGAGATTCAGAACGCTGAGCTGGGCATCCGGAGCAGCAACATCAACATCGACCTCGCCCGGGCCGGAAAGCTGCCCACCGTAAGCCTGACGGGAGGCGTGGGCACCAACACGGCATCGATGAACTCTAATTCGTGGGGCAAGCAGGTCAAGACCAACTTCGACGCATCGGTGGGGGCTACGGTCAGCGTCCCGCTGTTCGACAACCGCAAGACCAAGACGGCCGTCAACAAAGCCCAGCTGCAGCACCAGCAGAGCGTGCTGGACTTGCAGGAAGCGCAGAAGCAGCTCTATGCCACCATTGAGAGCTACTGGCTCGATGCCAACACCAACCAGCAGAAGTTTAAGGCTGCCACGGCCAACGTGGAAAGCGAGCAACTGAGCTACGACCTGCTGAGCGAGCAGTTCAGGCTGGGGCTGAAGAACATCGTGGAACTGATGACCGGCAAGACCAATCTGCTGAATGCCCAGCAAAACAAGCTGCAAAGCAAGTATCTGACGATACTCAACCAGCAGCTGTTGCAATTCTATAAAGGTGAAACAATGAATATATAAATATAATAAGGTATGAAGAAACTGAGTAAAATATGGATTGGCGTGGCGGTCGTTGCAGCCATTGCCATCATTGCATTCCTGCTGTCAGGCGGAAAGAAAGAGACACAGATTACTTTTGAGACTGCCCAAGTAGAGCCCGCCAACATCCAGAACAGCATTACGGCAACGGGCACCATCGAGCCGGTGACCGAAGTCACGGTAGGTACGCAGGTGTCGGGCATCGTCAGCAAGCTGTATGTCGACTACAACAGCGTGGTCAAGAAAGGACAGGTCATCGCAGAACTCGACAAGACCAACCTTATCAGCGAGCTAAACACAGCCAAAGCCAACCTCTCGTCGGCACAGAGCACGCTCACCTACGAGAAGGCCAACTTCCAGCGCTACAACACCCTGTACGAAAAGGGACTGGTCAGTGCCGACGACTACGAGAACGCACAGCTCAGCTACCGTAAGGCACAGGAGCAGGTGGCCTCGTCGAGGGAAAGCGTACAGAAGGCACAGACCAACCTCGGCTATGCCACCATTACCTCGCCCATCGACGGCATTGTGCTGTCAAAATCCGTTGAGGAAGGCCAGACGGTGGCTGCCAGCTTCAACACACCGGAGCTGTTTACCATTGCTAAGGACCTGACGGATATGCGCGTCGTAGCCAACGTGGACGAGGCCGACATCGGCGGTGTGCTCGAAGGCCAACGCGTCACCTTCACCGTAGATGCCTTCCCCGACGACACGTTCGAAGGGCGCGTGACGCAAGTGCGGCAGGAAGCCACGACGACCAACAACGTAGTAACCTACGAAGTGGTAATCAGTGCGCCCAATGCCGACTTGAAGCTGAAGCCCGGCCTGACCGCCAACGTGACCATCTATACGGCCGAGAAGCAGGGCGTGCTGAGCGTTCCCACTAAGGCACTGCGCTTCTCACCCACGGCCGAGACCGTCGGCAAGCGCAAGATTCAGGACGTCAACGGGAAGAACAAAGTGTGGACCATCAGCGGCAACACCCTGCAGGCTCACGCCGTACAGATAGGAATGAGCGACGGCACACACACGGAAATCATCAGCGGCATCAAGCAGGGAGAGAACATCATCACCGAGATAAAGGCCGTCAACCAAGATGAAGGAGCGGCTGACGAGGAAACGGAGCGCAGCCCCTTCGCTCCCGGCCCTCCGGGAAGAAACAAGAACAAGAAGTAAACAACTATGAG
>JAFUZD010000065.1 GCA_017476785.1 Prevotella sp.
ACCTGGTACGGTGGTGAGATGAAGAAGGGTATGTTCTCTATGCAGAACTACTATCTGCCCCTGCAGGGTATCGCTTCCATGCACTGCTCTGCCAACACCGACATGGAGGGTAAGAACACCGCTATCTTCTTCGGTCTGTCTGGTACAGGTAAGACCACGCTGTCTACCGACCCGAAGCGTCTCCTGATTGGTGACGACGAGCACGGATGGGACGACGAGGGTGTGTTCAACCTCGAAGGCGGCTGCTACGCTAAGGTCATCAACCTCGACAAAGAGAGCGAGCCCGACATCTACAACGCCATCCGCCGCGACGCACTGCTGGAGAACGTGACCGTAGACGCTGACGGCAAGATTGACTTCGCCGACAAGAGCGTGACGGAGAACACCCGCGTGAGCTACCCCATCGACCACATCGAGAAGATTGTGAAGAACATCAACGGCAAGAGCGCAGGCCCCGCTGCCAAGAACGTCATCTTCCTCTCGGCCGACGCATTCGGCGTGCTGCCTCCCGTGAGCATCCTCGACCCCGAGCAGACGAAATACTACTTCCTGAGCGGCTTCACCGCTAAGCTGGCCGGTACTGAGCGCGGCATCACCGAGCCCACCCCGACATTCTCGGCTTGCTTCGGTCAGGCATTCCTCGAGCTGCATCCTACGAAATATGCTGAGGAGCTGGTGAAGAAGATGGAGAAGAGCGGTGCTAAGGCTTACCTCGTGAACACGGGCTGGAACGGCACTGGCAAGCGTATCTCTATCAAAGACACGCGCGGCATCATCGACGCTATCCTCGGCGGTGCTATCCTGAACGCTCCCACGAAGAAGATTCCTTACTTCAACTTCGAGGTTCCCACGGAGCTGGAAGGTGTGGACACCAACATCCTCGACCCGCGCGACACCTATGCTGACGCTGCTCAGTGGGAGGAGAAGGCTAAGGATCTGGCTGGCCGCTTCATCAAGAACTTCAAGAAGTACGAAGGCAACGAGGCTGGTAAGGCACTGGTAGCCGCCGGTCCGCAGCTCTAAGCCGCAGTACGTCTGAGACGTATACAAGAAACGAAAGAACCGCCGCTCATCGTTGAGCGGCGGTTCTTTTTTTCGATTTTCTCCCTGTCAGCAAAGAGAAAAGACCTCTTGGCGACAGATTCTCCCTCTTGTCAAACCGCGGGCGCGAGGCCGTTTGGCCAATTCAAGAAAAACAGCTATCTTTGCCCCGTCTGCCAGCCTCTACTGGCAGCATACGACTAACCTCATATACTAACCTCAAAAAAGCAAAGACAAATGAAAAAGACATTGACAATGTTTGCTATGGCGCTGTTCGCAGCGTTCATCCTGTCAGCCTGCGGCAACAGCGCACCGAAAAACGCAGCCCCAGCCGACGAACAACAGACCGAAGCCGCCGAGGACTCACCCCACAAGGCTATTCTTGACGAGTATGAGGCCATTCTCGAGGAGATGACCCCCATCGTGCAGAAGGTAAAGGAAGGCGACCAGACAGCACTGCCCAAAATGCAAGAGTTGTCACAGCGCATCCAAGCGTGGGGAACAACCAACGAGCAGGCACTGGGAGAGCTGACGGAAGCTGAGAAGACCCGCCTGCAGACGATGATGCAGCAATACTCAGAAGCAATGGGCGGCCAGTAACCCACCGTCCATCCGTACACAACACGATGCCCCCGGAGCACACTGGCTCACGGGGGCATCGGCGTTTAACCAAAGAAAGAGCGCGGTATGAATCACTCACCCCGCGCTCTTCCCTAACGGATGTTGGTGTGCATCAGTGTGATGACACTCAGTACAGTTGCAATCGCTACTGACACCAACACGGCCGTCGTTTGAAAATCTAATAACATAATCTTTACCTTAAATCTATTAACTACTAACCTAATGAATAACAACGTAATCGTCGCGATTACTGAGTGCAAAGATAAGCAATTCCGCCGTTCTGCCTCCACATTTCACACCCGTCGTGCCAAAAACGGCCGATTCGTTGACCTATGTCAACAACGCGCCGCACCCGCCATCAAGCCCCGCCCGGCAGCCATTCGCCCCAAAAGCCATCGCGCTCACGCAGGCCCGAGAAGCGGGAACGGGCGGGAATCAGAAGCGGACGGGAATATAAAAAATGATAAAAAGCACCGCCTAATCTTTTATTTTATTTAATTAAGTCAACAAAAATGCCGCATTTTGCGGATTTGTGCGTAAATTTGCACCCAAAATTGCAATTTTAAATAAATGAGAAGATTTCACAGATTATGCTGTCTGCTGTCTGCGGCAGTCTTGCTGACGGCATCGTGCATCAGCGACAAAGACGACGAGACCGTGCTCTACAACGATATGGCCATCACGTCGTTCACGCTGGGAACGCTGAACCGCTACGTGCACACGACCTCGTCGACAGGGGCCGACTCGGTGTACACGGAGACGCTGACCGGCAGCAACTACAAGATGACCATCGACCAGCTGCAGCACCGCATCTTCAACAGCGACTCGCTGCCTGTGGGCACCGACATCGCCCACGTCATCTGCACCATCACCACGCGCAACAACGGACTGCTCGTGCTGAAGGACAACGACAGCGACACCCTGTTCTACTACAACGCCACCGACTCCATCGACTTCAGTGAGGCGCGCGAGCTGCAGGTCTATGCCAGCGACGGCTCGGGCTACGAGGCCTATACCGTGACACTGAACGTACACCAAGAGGACGGCGACGAATTCAACTGGACACGGATGGCCGACAACGCCGAGCTGGGGGCACTCAGCGCGATGCGTGCCGTCAACGTAGGCGGCCGCGTGCTCGTGTTCGGAACCGACGGCACTGCCAGCTATGTCTATGCCACCGGTGAGAACGACGGCAACACGTGGCAGCTGCAGACACTGAACTTCAACACCCCGCTGGCTGCCGACGCATACCAGAACGTCGTAACGCGTGCCGACTCGGTGTTCATCCTTAGCGATGGCTGTCTGCTACGCTCGGCCGACGGAGCCGTGTGGGAGCAAGTGGGCGGCACCACCGACCTGAAACGACTGGTAGCCGCCAGCACCAGCGAGCTCTACGGCATCACGGCCGAGGGCAAGCTCACCGCCTCGCGCGACGGCGGCAACACGTGGGCCGAAGAACAGCTGGACGAGGACGCCTCGCTGCTGCCCACGGCCGACTTTGCCTACAACTGCTCGCCAATGAATCTGGTCGACTCCATCGACTACGTGCTGCTGGTGGGCAACCAACCCGATGCCGCCACGGAAGGAACGGCAAAGGTATGGCGCAAGATTGTGGACTACTCTGCCGACGGCCCCGAGAGCCAATGGGTGCACATAGAAAGCAGCAAGGCACTGTATGCACTGCCCAGCCTGTCGCCACTGGCACTGTTCCGCTATGGCGACGGTATCTTCGCCATAGGCGGCAACGGCATCGGCACGTCGACGGAACAGGCGTTTGAGACACTCTACCAGACACGCGACAACGGCATCCACTGGAAAGACGACAGTCCGTACAGCCTGCCCGACGGTCTGCAGAGCAGTAGCACGTCGTTTGCCGTCACCACCGACAGCCAGAACCACATCTGGTTCATCGGCGGAGAGAGCGGACAAGTGTGGCGCGGCCGACTGAACAGTATGGGATGGAAATAAGAACTGAGAGGTGAGAGGTATGCGTAAGGCATTGTGGCTGATAGTCTTCATAGGAATGTCGCTGGCGGCTCGCGCACAGGACGAACCAGAATACCGCGCCGAGATTGGCGGCGGCATCGGACTGGTGACCTACGAAGGCGACTTCAACGGCAATCTGCTGAAGAACGCACAGCCGATGGGCTCGCTGCTGGCCAGATACCGCTTCAACCCGCGGATGGCACTGGCACTGAGCATCGGCTACGGCAAGCTGAAAGGCTCGTCGGAGAACGTGGAGACGTGGTACCCCGAGCTGAACGAGCAGCCTGTCGAGTTCAACAACAGCCTCGTGGACGTGAGTATGCGCTACGAATACAACTTCTGGCCCTTCGGCACAGGCCGCGAATACCGCGGCGCCAAGCCACTGACGCCCTACATCCTGATAGGACTGGGCGGCACCTTCGCAAAGGCCGGCAAGACCGAGATGGCACTCAACGTGCCCATCGGCGTGGGCGTGAAGTATAAAGTGGCCGACCGGCTGAATATGGGACTGGAGTGGGCCATCCACTTCACAGGCAGCGACAAGCTGGACGGCATAGCCGACCCCTACGGCATCAAAAGCAGCGGACTGTTCAAGAACACCGACTGCTACAGCCAGCTGCGACTGTCGCTGAGCTATGACTTCTGGGCCAAATGCAAGACCTGCCACAGCGACCGCGACTGATCAGGAAGAGTTGAAGAGAACAGAAAGAAAGAAGAAATATGACAACAGAACTGGATATGAAACGCATTCCCACGCACATTGCCATCATTATGGACGGCAACGGGCGATGGGCCAACGAACGGGGCAAGGAGCGCAGCTACGGCCATCAGGCCGGCGTGGAGGCCGTGCGCCGCATCACCTCAGAGTGCACCCGGCTGGGCGTCAAGTATCTCACGCTATACACTTTCTCCACGGAGAACTGGAACCGACCGGCCGACGAGGTGGCCGCCCTGATGGGGCTGGTGCTCACGTCGCTCGAGGACGAGATCTTTATGAAGAACAACGTGCGCTTCCGCGTCATCGGCGACTTGAGCCGCATTCCCGAAGCGGTGCAGCAGAAGCTGCGGCTGACCGAGGAGCACACGGCAAAGAACGACGCAATGACAATGGTGGTGGCCCTGAGCTACTCCAGCCGCTGGGAAATCACAGAGGCGGTGAGAAACATCGTCAACGAAGTGAATGACCCGAACGGGAGCCCGAAGGGCCTGCGCACCGAGGACATCACGGAAGACTTCGTTGCCGAGCATCTGCAAACCCGCTTTATGCCCGACCCCGACCTGCTGATCCGGACGGGCGGCGAGCTGCGTATCTCCAACTACCTGCTGTGGCAGATAGCCTATGCAGAGCTCTACTTCTGCGATACCTACTGGCCCGACTTCGACGAGCAGGAGCTGCACCGCGCCATCGCCAGCTACCAGCAGCGCCAACGCCGCTTCGGCAAGACCGAGGCACAAGTGGAGGAGGAAGAGACGAAACAAGACACAGAGACAGACAACGCTTGAATTATGGAATATAATATAATAAGGTGTAAAATGCAGAGCAAAGGATGGATAGGTAAGGTGCTGTTGCTGGCACTGGTCATCTATAACTCATCACTCATCACTGCGGATGCACAGGATGTGATTGTCAACCCCGAAATATCGTACGCAGGAATGCCGCGCACGTGCCAGATTGGCGGACTGCGGTCGGAAGGCGTGGAGGGCTACGAGGACTACGTGCTGACAGGACTGTCGGGACTGAGCGTAGGACAGGAAATCACACTCCCGGGCGCAGAAGTGACAGAGGCCGTGAAGCGCTATTGGAAGCACGGCCTGTTCTCCAAAGTGAGCATCACGGCCGACTCGCTCGTCGGGTCGAAGGTGTATCTCTGCATCCATCTGGCCCTGCGCCCCCGCGTAAGCACCATCAACTATAACGGCGTGAAGAAGTCGGAACGCGAGGATCTGGAATCGAAGCTGGGCATTATGCGCGGCAGCCAGATTACGCCGAATATGATTGACCGGGCCAAGATTCTTGCCAAGAAATACTTCGACGACAAAGGCTTCAAGAATGCCGTCATCGACATTGTGCAGCGCGACGACGTGGCGGGAAAGAATCAGGTGATTCTCGACGTGAACATCGACAAGAAAGACAAGATGAAGGTGCGCAGCATCATCATCGAGGGCAACGAGAACCTGTCGGCATCGCGTATCAAGGGTAGCCTCTTCCGCAAAGGAGCCTTTGCCAAGACCCACGAGGCGGGCAAGCTGTCGAGTTTCCTGAAAGCCAAGAAGTTTACGCCCGAGCGCTACGCCACCGACAAGAAGAACCTGATAGAGAAATACAACGAGCTGGGCTACCGAGATGCCATCATCCTCGAAGACTCGGTGTGGAACGTGGACGACAACCACGTCAACGTATATATTAAGGTGGACGAAGGACAGAAATACTATCTGCGCAACATCACGTGGGTGGGCAACACCATCGTCACGACCGACTATCTGAATGCCGTGCTCGGAATGAAGAAGGGCGACGTGTACAACCAGAAGCAGCTCAACAAGCGCATCCGCGAAGACGAGGATGCCGTGGGCAACTACTACTGGGACAACGGCTATCTGTTCTACAATCTGGATCCCACGGAAGTCAACATCGTGGGTGACTCCATCGACCTCGAGATGCGCATCTTTGAAGGTCAGCAGGCTCACATCAGCAATGTGCGCATCTATGGCAACGACCGCCTGTACGAGGAGGTAGTGCGCCGCGAGCTGCGCACCAAGCCGGGCGACCTGTTCTCGAAGGATGCCATCACCCGCTCGGCCCGTGAAATTGCATCGATGGGCTATTTCGACCCCGAGAAGGTGAACCCCGACATCAAGCCCAACTACGAAGACGGTACCGTGGACATCAACTGGCAGCTGGAGCAGAAGTCCAACGACCAGCTGGAGTTCTCGCTCGGTTGGGGACAGACGGGTATCATCGGGCGCATCGGCGTGAAGCTGAACAACTTCTCGATGCGCAACCTCTTCGGCAAGAACAAGATGCACCGCGGCATTATGCCTATCGGCGACGGCGAACAGCTCTCGCTGTCGGTGCAGACCAACGGAAAGTATTACAGCTCTGTCTCGACGGGCTACTCCACGGGATGGTTCGGCGGCAAACGCCCGAATGCGTTCAGCGTCAATGCGTTCTTCTCGAAGCAGAGTGACATCTCCAGCACCTACCGCAACAGCAGCTGGCTGAACAACTACTACGCTTACAGCTACGGTTACGGCAACTACAACTACGGCAGCTACAACTACGACGCCCTGCTCGACGACTCGAAGTACGTGAAACTCTTCGGAGCCTCTATCGGCTGGGGCAAGCGTCTGCGCTGGCCCGACGACTTCTTCCAGTTGTCCGTACAGCTGGCCTACACCCGCTATATGCTGCGCGACTGGAACTACTTCATCATCACCAACGGAAACTGCAACAACATCAACCTCGGCCTCACGCTGTCGCGCATCTCTACCGACAACCAGCTCTTCCCGCGCCACGGCTCGGAGTTCACTGCTTCGGTAAGCGTCACGCCGCCGTGGTCGCTGTTTGACAATAAGGACTACAAGAATCTGGCCGTACGCCCTACTACCGGAACGGTGGACACGGAGCGCTACCAGCAGGAGCAGCAGGAGAAGTATCGCTGGATAGAATACCACAAGTGGAAGTTCAAGAGCCGCACCTACACGGCACTCACCGGCGGGCAGAAATGCCTCGTGCTGATGACGCGCGTGGAGCTGGGTCTGCTCGGCTCGTTCAATAAATACAAGAAGTCGCCCTTCGAGACCTACTATGTCGGTGGCGACGGAATGAGCGGCTACTCGTCGGGCTATGCCGAAGAGACCATCGGTCTGCGTGGCTATGAGAACGGCTCGCTGACACCTTATGGTGCCGAGGGCTACGCCTACGACCGCTTCTCGCTGGAGCTGCGCTACCCGTTCCTGCTGGGTAACACCACCATCTACGGCCTCAGCTTCCTCGAAGGCGGTAACGCGTGGACAGAGACCAGCAAGTTCAATCCCTTCGATATGAAGCGTTCGGGCGGTCTCGGCGTGCGCATCTTCCTCCCGATGGTCGGTCTGATGGGTATCGACTGGGCCTACGGCTTCGACAAAGTCTACGGCAAGAAAGGCGGCAGCCAGTTCCACTTCATCCTCGGCCAAGAGTTCTAAAAGCATTAAAGAAATCAAAAAAACAGGCACCCAAGCCTTAAAATATATTTAAGCGGAGTAACTATTCACATAGGGGAACGTCTAAAGAGAAAAAGAAGAGAGGAGACACGTATGAAGAAGATATTGATTGTCATAGCAATGCTGGCCACGGCCGCCACGATGAATGCCCAGAAGTTCGCACTCATCGATATGGACTACATCCTGCGCAATATCCCCGCCTACGAGCGGGCCAACGAGCAGCTGAACCAAGTGTCGCGCCGGTGGCAGACCGAGGTGGAGGCCCTGCAGACCGAAGCACAGACGCTCTATCGCAACTACCAGAACGAACAGGTGTTTCTCTCGGCTGAGCAGAAGCGTGCCCGACAGGACGCTATCGTAGAGAAAGAGCAGGAAGCCGCCAACCTGAAGCGCAAATACTTCGGCCCCGAGGGCGAGTTCTACCGCAAGCGTTCGGCACTGATGACGCCTATCCAAGACGAGATTTACACCGCCGTGAAAGACATTGCCGAGCTGAGAGGCTACCAACTGGTGCTCGACCGCTCCAGCGACACCGGCATCATCTTCGGCAGTCCGCGCATCGACATTTCCAACGAGGTACTCACTAAGCTGGGTTACTCTACGTCCAATTAAGCAAATAACAGTTATAACCATTTTAAAACAAAAGAAAAGACAATGAAAAAGTTACTTGTAATGCTGCTGATGATGGCCCCACTGGCCACATTCGCGCAGAAGTTTGGCCACGTAAATGCTGGCGAGATTATGAATCTGATGCCGGAAATCAAGACGATGCAGACCGAACTGCAAGCCCTGCAGCAACAGTATGACACCGACGAAAAGGCGATGATTGCAGAGTTCCAGCGCAAGGTCGACGAGTACCAGCGCGACGAGAAGACGCTGCCCGACAATGTAAAGCAGCGCCGTATGCAAGAGCTGCAGCAGATGGAGCAGAACATTCAGACCGCTCATCAAGACAACCAGCAGGCACTGCAGCAGGCCTATCAGACCAAACTGGCTCCTATCCAGACGAAGGTCGTCGAGGCCATTGCTGCCGTGGGTAAGGAGGGTGGCTACGTCTACATCTTCGACACGGCACAGGGCATTCCCTACATCAGCGCTACACTGAGCACCGACGTCACCGCACAGGTGAAAACCAAACTCGGATTGAAGTAATCCAAACTATATGAAGAGAGT
This sequence comes from Prevotella sp., assembly GCA_017476785.1. Lineage (GTDB taxonomy): Bacteria > Bacteroidota > Bacteroidia > Bacteroidales > Bacteroidaceae > Prevotella. The sequence continues at coordinate 9,025 of JAFUZD010000065.1, forward strand.
CTTATTACTTTTACTGACCGCCGTCTCACTGACCGCCGCTGCGCAGTCTGACTTCAAGTTCGGCTACCTGAGCTATCAGGCTGCCATCGAAGCGATGCCCGAGTATGCAACAGCACAGACCAGTCTGACCCAGCTCAAGACGCAGTATGCCGCCGAGCAGCAACGTGTGGAAACGGAGTTCAATGCCAAGTACGAGGAGTTCCTCGACGGGCAGAAGGACTTCCCGCCCACCATCCTGCAGAAACGCCAGACCGAGCTGCAGGAGCTGTTGGACCGCAACATCGCCTTTAAGCAGCAGAGCCAGCAGCTATTGGCACAAGCTGAAGAAGAGGCACTGAAGCCGCTACGCACACGCCTCAACACCGCACTGGCTAAGGTGGGGGCTGAGCGAGGCTATGCGTTCATCTTGAACACCGACCAGAATGCTGCGCCCTACCTCAACCCGGCACTGGGCGAAGACGTGAGCGCGGCCGTTCAGGAAGCACTAAGCAAATAGCCGAACCGTCATTCCTTCAAGCAGACCCGCAAATGTCATTACCCACCACACCGGGACCAATCGGCATCTTTGACAGCGGTTATGGCGGACTGACGATACTACACGGAATACGCCAATTGTTGCCCCAGTACGACTATCTGTACTTGGGCGACAATGCGCGTGCCCCTTATGGCACGCGCTCGTTCGATGTCGTCTATGAGTTCACCCGACAGGCCGTTGAACGGCTGTTCCAAATGGGATGCCACTTGGTCATCCTCGGCTGCAACACCGCGTCGGCCAAAGCCCTGCGCACCATCCAGCAGAACGACCTGCCCCGTCTCGACCCCGGACGCCGCGTGCTGGGCATCATCCGCCCCACGGCCGAGGTCATCGGCCAGCTGACCCACAACCGTCACGTGGGCATCTTCGCTACCGAAGGCACCATCAAGAGCGAGAGCTACACCCTCGAGATACAGAAGCTCCATCCCGACATCCACGTCAGCGGCGTGGCTTGTCCCTTCTGGGTTCCGCTGGTGGAATACAACGAAGCCGACTCGCCCGGAGCCGACTATTTCGTCAAGAAGCGCATTGACCAGCTGCTGCGGCTCGACCCTGACATTGACACCATCATTCTCGGCTGTACCCATTATCCGCTGCTGATGCCCAAGATACTGAAGTACACCCCCCGAGGCATCCGCATTGTCTCGCAGGGAGAGTACGTAGCCGATGCCTTGCAGCAGTATTTCGACCGCCATCCCCACATTGAGGCGCGCTGCACGAAAGGTGGCACCGTGCACTATCTTACTACCGAAAATCCCGAAAAGTTCAAAGAGTCTGCCCAGCTCTTCCTCCACGAACCCGTGGAAGTAGAGAACATCACGCTCGGCTGACGACAAGCCGTGCCTGTATAGAAAGAAATCAGAGGCTCAACTGAGCAGCCGGCGAGAGAAGTAGCGCACGGGATACCACACGGACAGGAAGCCGACGACGAGCACCGTGACGAAGATGAGCACGATGTCCCACGGATGCACGCTGACGGGATAGGCATTCACTACAAACGAGCCTTCGGCCGAGCCCAGCCTCACCAGCCCGTAAGTCTGCTGCAGCCAACAGAGCAACAGCCCTACCCCAATGCCGACAACGGCTCCGAGCAACGAAATCATACGACCCTCAAACAGGAAGATGCGCGCTATCTGACGATCCGTAGCACCCAGATTGCGCAGCGTCACCACATCGTCTTTCTTGTCAATCATCAGCATCGACAGGCTGCCTATGATGTTAAAGCACGCCACCATCAGGATGAACGTCAAGAAGATATAGGCAATCAGCTTCTCTATCTTCATTATGCGGAAGGTATCCTCCTGCTGCTCAAAGCGGTCGCGCACGGCAAAGCGGCCGTCAGCCAATCGCTGCATCTCAGCCTTCACCGCCTCGAAGTCACTGCCCGGCTTCAGCCGCAGCTCCAATGCAGACAGGCGGCCATCCAGCTCGAACAGCTGGCGCACGAAGTCAATGGACGTGATGATATAGTTGCGGTCATACTTTGTCTGCTTCACATTGAAGAGCACCGAGGGCGAATACAGCTCGTCCTCCACAAATCCCTCCGTCGGATTGGCCACGTTCAACTGCCCCTCACGGCGCGGCGCATAGATGCTGAGCGGCTGCTGATAGGTGTAGCCCGTACCCAGCACCTCAGCCAGCCGGATGCCCAATATGCCGTAGTGCAGGTCGGCAGCGTGGAGTGAGAACTCACCGTCACCCACCAGAATCTCGTCAATGTGGGTCAGCTGTTCAAAGTTGTCTTCCACCCCTTTCAGTGTCACCATTGCCTGCCGGTTGCCATAGATAGCCAGAGCCTGCTCCTCAATACACTCCGTAGCCACGTCGACCTGCGGCAGCTGTCTGATTTGTGTCAGCACAGGGTCGTCGGTCGCCACCGTCTTTCCCGTCAGCGGAGTCACCTTCAGCTGCGGGTCGAACGACGTGAAGAACGATGCCACCAGATCGTGGAAGCCGTTGAACACGCTCAGTGTCACCACCAGTGCCATCGTGGCCACGGCCACGCCGCCCACCGAGATGCCACTGATGATGTTGATGGCGTTGGTCGACTTCTTAGAGAAGAGGTAACGCCGGGCAATATAAAAGGGGAAGTTGACTGCGCCGAACATTCGTTTTACCGTTTCAGCAGTTCGTCAATACGCTCAATATAGTCCAGCGAGTCGTCAATGAAGAAGCGCAGCTCGGGAATGATGCGTAGCTGATAGCGCACGCGGGTGCCCAGCTCGTAGCGCACCTGCTTCTCGTTGCGCTGTATGTTTGTCAGTATTTCTTCGCCCCGTTCACTGGGGAAGATGCTCAGATAAGCCGTACAGATGCTTAGGTCGGGCGATATCTTCACGCGCGTTACGCTCACCATCACGCCGTGCATCATCCTCGTCTGTCCCTGAAAAATCACGCTCAGCTCTTTCTGCAGCAGTCGGGCTATCTTGTTTTGTCGTGTCTCTTGCATTCTTATCCTTATTTTTATTTCGTTGCAAAGTTACGGAAAAACGAGGGAAATACAAAACAACTCGTTTGTTTTTATTTCCGAGTGCAAGTAATTTCGGCGAAGCCAAAGTTGCGGAAAAACGGGGGAACTGCAAAATTTTATTTAGGTTATTGCATAGTGGGAGCAGTGCTGCCTCCCCTGTTCTATACGTAAAAAAATATAAAAAAGGAGGGGAATGCGTGGTTATGCAGAATTTGTTGCGTAACTTTGCCGGCAAATATAGACGTAATATTCTTGAAAGGAAAAAAGATGATGAAGAAAAAACTTTTGATGCTTCTGCCGTCGGCAGCTATCCTGCTGCTGACGTCGTCGTGCTCCTCGAAGCTGGGGACACTTTCTGCCGACAACTTCAGCGTGACGCCCAGCCCACTCGAGGCACACAGCGGACAGGTGGCAGCCACCATTGACGGACGATTCCCTGAGAAGTATATGAACAAGAAGGCGGTAGTCACCGTGACGCCGCAGCTGCGTTTCAGCCAGAATGGCACGCAGCAGACCGTCAACGGCCAGCCAGCCACGTTTCAGGGTGAGCGCGTGCTGGGTAACGACCAGACGGTGTCTTATCTGCTGGGCGGCCACTACACGATGAAGAGCATCTTCGACTATCAGCCTGCAATGCAGCAGAGCGAACTCTATCTGGTGTTCGACGCGCGTATCGGCAAGAAGGCCGTCAGTGTCCCGCCCGTGAAGGTAGCCGACGGCGTGGTGGCCACGAGCGAGTTGTACCGCCGCACGCTGACCTCGGCGCAGCCCTGTCTGGCACAGGACGCCTTCCAGCGCGTAACGGCCCAGCGGCTCGACGCCAATGTGAAGTTCCTGATTCAGCAGGCACAGCTGCGTAAGAGCGAGCTGAAGAACAACTCGGTGCAGGAGTTTGTCAAACTGCTGCAACGCATCAGCCGCGACCCCGAAGGGCTCAACCTCGCATCGGTAGAGGTGGCAGCCTACGCATCGCCCGACGGCGGTGTGCAGCTGAACGAGCGACTGGCCAGCCAGCGCCGCCAGTCGTCGGAGCAGTACGTGCAGCAGCAGTTACGCGCGGCTGGTCTCAACGGCAGCGTCGACGCCCGCTACACGGCACAGGACTGGGAGGGATTCCAGCAGCTGGTGATGGCATCCGACATTCAGGACAAAGAGGTCATCCTGCGCGTGCTGTCGATGTATCAGGACCCGGAGGAGCGCGAACAGCAAATCCGCAATATGAGTGCCGGCTTCACTGAGCTGGCCGACGGCATCCTTCCCGAGCTGCGTCGGGCACGCCTGACGGTCAACTACGAGGTGATTGGTCGCGACGACGACCAGATACGCCAGCAGCTGGCCAGCGACCCCACCCAGCTGACGGTGGAAGAGATGCTCTACGCCGCCACACTGACCACCGACGCTGCCGAGCAGCAGCGCATCTACGAGCAGACTGCCCGCCTCTATCCCACCGACGCCCGCGCACTGAACAACCTCGGCGTGCTGGCCTATCAACAGGGCGACTACGAGCGTGCCCGCCAGCTGCTCACACAGGCACAGACCGTCAATGCACAGTTGCCTGAGGCGCAGGCCAACCTCGGCTTGATTGCCTTGCAGCAGGGTAACAAAGCGGAGGCAGAAAGCCTCATCGGCCGCGCTACGAACGCCAACGGACTGGCCGAGGCTCTGGGCAATCTGCATCTGGCACAGGGTAACTACGCACTGGCCGAGCAGGACTTCGGCAACATCCGTTCCAACAGTGCTGCGCTGGCACAGCTGATGAACAAAGACTATGCTAAGGCCGCACAGACGCTGGCAGCCATCCGCCAGCCCGACGCGCTGACCGACTATCTGGGCGCCCTCCTCAGCGCGCGGCAGGGGAACACGTCGCTGGCTCGTCAGCTGAAGAGTGCTGCCATTGCCAAAGACCCGTCGCTGGCCACCTATGCCGAGCACGACTTGGAACTGAAATGAACTGAGAAGTGGGAGTTGAGAATTAATAAGAGGTGAAAGGCTTGCATTCCATATTGGGCGCTGTGGGGGCACTGGCAATGGCGGTGCTGACGGCGGCGTGCGGAACGGATAGCGACCGGTTCCGCATCGAAGGACGGTTCCGCAACCTGAATCAGGGCGAGTTCTATCTCTACAGCCCCGACGGCGGTATCAACGGCATCGACACCATCCGCGTGAGCAACGGGCGCTTCAGCTACGAGACAGAGTTGCGCACACCCGCCACGTTTGTCATCATCTTCCCCAACTTCTCCGAGCAGGCCGTCATCGGCACGCCCGGCACCACGGCTAAGGTGAAAGGCGATGCTTCGCACCTGAAGGAGATGGAGGTGGAGGGCTCTGAAGAAAACAAGCTGCTGACGCGCTTCCGCCAGCGGGCCAGTCGGCTGACACCGCCCGAGGTGACACGCGCCGCAGCCGAGTTTATCGAGGAGAATCCGCAGACGCTGGCTGCCGAATACCTGCTACGCCGCTATTATATCCTCGCGCCAGAGGCCGACTACGCACAGGCAGCCCGACTGGCTGGCCTCATTGCCAAGCAGAACCCCGACAACGGACGCATCGTACAGCTGGGCAAACAACTGAAGTCCCTGAAGAACGGCCAGCACACACAACTGCCCAACTTCACGGCCACCGACATACAGGGCCGCCGCGTCAGCCGGAACGACCTGCGCAAGCGGGTCAACGTGGTTACGGCGTGGGTGTCGTGGAACTACCAGAGCACCGAGGCGCAGCGCCGGCTGAAGCGACTGCAGAAGGAGCACGCTGCCGACTTGGCCATTTTGAGCATCTGCCTTGATGCCGATGTGGCGAAATGCCGCCAGCAGGTGGTCGAACGCGACTCACTGAAGTGGAGCACCGTATGCGACGGACGTATGTGGCAGACGCCGTTGGTCCAGCAATTCGGCTTCGCCACGCAGCCCGCCAACATCATTGCCACGGCCGACGGAAAGATTGTGGCACGCAACCTCGACCCGCAAAAGCTCATAGAAAAGATAGAATCACTACTTAAATAAACCCTGTTAAAACAAAACCAAGAAACATACTGACAATGAATCAGACCGAACGCAACCGATTCCAAGAGGTCAATGAGAGCTATACGATGCTCGAGGCCATCGAGGAAGCCAAGCGATGCCTGCACTGCAAAGTGCCGCAGTGCCGTAAGGGATGCCCCATCAGCAACGATATTCCCGACTGGATACACGAGCTGTCGATGGGCAATCTGGGCAACGCGATGCGCATCATCAACGAAAAGAGCAACCTGCCTGCCGTCTGCGGACGCGTATGCGCCCACGAGCGGCAGTGCGAAGGCAACTGCATACTGGGCAAGAAAGGACAGCACATCAACATCGGCAAGCTGGAGCGCTTTGTGGCCGATTTCGACGGTACGATGCACCTGACGCGCGACTCGCTGGTGCAGAAGACGCGCGGTAAGGTGGCCGTCATCGGGTCTGGTCCCGCCGGACTGACCATCGCCGGCGACCTGTCGCGCAAGGGATTCGCCATCGAGGTGTTCGAGATGGAGCCCGAAGCCGGCGGCGTGCTGATGTTCGGCATTCCCGAATACCGCCTGCCAAAGGAGGTGGTACGCCGCGAAATCAAGAAGATTGAGGAGCTGGGAGCCGTGGTTCACCTCAATACGACCATCGGCCGCCAGCTGACCATCGACGACCTCTTTGCACAGGGCTTCGATGCCATCTTTATGGGCACGGGAACGGCCAAGCCTAAGGTGCTCGACATTCCCGGCAACCAGCTCGACGGCGTGCGCAAAGCCGTCTGGTTCCTGCGCCGCGTCAGCCTCTACAACGAGGGAAGCATCGGCCGCGACGAGGTGCCCGTCAGCGAAGGTCACCGCGTGTTCGTCATCGGATGCGGCAATACGGCGATGGATGCCGCCCGTACAGCCGTCCGTCTGGGTGCTGCCGAGGTGTTCATCGTCTATCACAAGACCATTGAGACGATGAGTGCCCTGCGCGCCGAGTACGACGAGGCCGTGGCCGAGGGTGTCCAGTTCCTCTGGGAGTCGAGCATCAAGGAAATCCACGACCGCGATGGCGTTCTCAACGAAGTCGTCATCGAGCACAACGGCGAACAGCGCGTCGAGCCGGCCGACAAAGTGATTATGGCCATCGGAGCCGTGCCGGCCAGCCGCATCGTGTCGACCACCGAAGGCATTGAGGTCGACGAGAAAGGCTTCGTGCTGGCCCGCGAGGTACCTTATGGGATGACGACGCGCCGCGGCGTCTTCGTGGGTGGCGACGTGGCCGGACGCCACGCCACCGTGGTCCACGCAATGCAGGATGCCAAGCGCGTGGCCGAAGGCATCGCCCAGTACGTGGACGCCGTGAAACTGATGGAAGCCATTCAATAAACCATAAACCAAGCAACAATAACCAAAGAAATGAAGAAGAGAATTCATCTGTTGATAGCATTGCTGGCCGTAGGACTGGCAGCAGTGGCTGGCCCTGTCACACAGCAGGAAGCCCGCCAGAAGGCTCAGTCCTTTGCCGCAGGGAAAGGACATACGCTGGGCAGCACCATACGCCGCGCACCGCAGCAGAACGGGCAGCCGGCCGAGACGGCGGCCTACTACGTCTTCGACTGGGCCGACCAGTCGGGCTTTGTCATCGTGTCGGGTGACGACCGCACGGAAGAAATCTTAGGCTACGTGGAGGGATGGCCCTTCGATGCCGACCAGCTGCCCGAGAATATGGCAGCGTGGCTGCAGGGCTATGCCGACCAGATTGCCTCGCTGGGCAGCCGTACGGCAGCTGCAGTGCCGCAGAATGTACCTGCCACAGCCAACAGCCACGCCGCCATACAGCCGATGGTGAAGACCAAATGGGGACAGGATGCGCCCTACAACCAGCTGTGCCCTACCGTCAGCAACACGCTCTGCCCTACGGGCTGCATCGCTACCTCGATGGCACAGATAATGAAGTTCCACCAGTGGCCGCAGGCTGCTACCGCCACCATTCCCAGCTATCGGGCCGGCGGCATCGGCCAGATGGAAGAACTGCCCTCGGTAGTCTTCGACTGGAGCCTGATGAGCAACACCTACCACGGTGCTGAGAGCGACGAGAGCCGCACGGCAGTGGCCACGCTGATGAAATACTGCGGCTATGCCACGCGGATGGGCTACAATCCCAGTTCGTCGGGCAGCTACTCGCAATATGTCGTCGTGGCACTGCGCAACTACTTCGGCTACGACACTGCCACGCACTGCATCTCGCGCAGCTCGTACAGTGCTACGGTATGGGACGACCTCATCTATGCCGAGATAGCCGCCAGACGTCCCGTACTCTATGCCGGCCAGTCGACTGGCGGAGGCCACGCCTTCGTCTGCGACGGCTACGACGGCAACGGCTTCTACCACATCAACTGGGGATGGGACGGCTATTGCGACGGTTACTTCAAACTGGCCATCCTCAATCCCTACGGTAGCGGAACGGGCGGCAGCACTACCGACGACGGGTTCTCTATGGGACAGGAAGCTATCATCGGCATCCAACCGCCCGTGGAGGGCAGTCAGCCCGTGGCCCAGCTGATGGTCTACGATGGTATCAAGCGCTACGGTTCGTCCTATTACGCCACGTTTATGAATATGTCGGGCATCAGTGCACGCTTCGACTACGGATTCCGCCAGACCTGCACGACCGACGAGACGCGGGCCGACGTGTACCACACCAACAGCGGTCAGATCAACAACTTCAGTTACGACACCTACTCGCTCTCACTCGGTTCCCTTACGCTGGCCAACGGCACCTACCGCTTCTATCCCGTCAGCAAGCTCTCGAGCAGCAGCGAGTGGATAGCAGAGGGCTGCGGCAACAGCTACATCGAGGTGACCGTCAATGGCAGCGACCGTCAGTACAGCATCCACCCCATTGCCATCCTCAGCCTCGAGGATGTGGAGTTCACGGGCAATCTCTTTGCCGGGGCTTCGCAGGAGGTGAAAGTCAGCGTGAAGAACGAGGGCGACGAGGAGAATGCCATCCTGCACCTGACGGTCACCAAGCAGGGTGAGACGGATGCCCTCATACAGAACGAGACGGAAATCGTGGCCGAAGCCAATACCACGGCCGAGGCTTTCCTCTACTTCACGCCCGCCGAGGAGGGCACCTACGAGGTGACTATCGCCATCGACGGAACCGACACGCCGCTGATTACCAAGACCGTCGTCATCAAGCCGGCACCCACGGGACGTGCCTCGCTGGCACTGGTTGACTACACCGTGGACGCCACGGAGACCACGGCCACCCTGAAAGTGAACATCAAGAACAATAACGACTACGGATATTACAGCCCCATCTTGGCTTACCTCTTTGACAGCGACAACCGCAGCATCGGCAACACCGAGCTGAAGAACGTCAGTCTGGAAGGTGGGGAGACGCAGCAGTTCGACTTCGTCTTCGAGGGATTGGAGAAGGGCAGCAACTACCGCGTTCGACTCTACATCTACCGCTTCTTCGGCGGCACCAGCACCACGGCACTGGGCAGCAGTATGAACATTGTCACCGACGGCAGCGTGGAGACGGCCATCGAGCCCGTCGCCAATGGTGAGGCACAGCCGTTCGACGTCTATTCGCTGACGGGACAGCGCGTGCGCCGCGCCACCACCTCGCTCAGCGGACTGCCCGCTGGCATCTACGTCGTCAACGGACGTAAGGTCGTTGTAAAATAGTATTCCCTTCAAAAAGTGATGGCTATAATCCGCTGGATTATAGCCATCATTCTTTTATATAGGTTCCTATTCGCTTCAGTCAGCCAGCAAGCCGGCCACTATCTGTGCGTCCTCTCCCTCATAGAAGAGCGGCGCACTGATGGCGTTGTACTTGAAATCCACAAAGCGGAACAGCTGCAGGCCGACGAAGCAGCCGTCCTGCGAGCGCACCCACTCCAAGCGTACGTGCCCCACGGGCGTGGGCATCGGACGGCCGTTGCGGCGCAGCTCGTCGGTCAGCTGGTCGAGCGGCAGGCGCAGCAGACGCTCCATTCGCTCCCCGTCGGCCGGTGCATACTCATAGATGTCGGCTGCGACGGTGCTCTGCGTAGGTTTGTAGACAGCCGTCTGCTTCAGTCCGAACAGTGTCTTCTTCATCTCTATATTCTCGTTGGCGGCGATGGCAGCGGCCATCTCCAGATGCTTTATATTTGCCATAAGTTATACTTGTTTCGTTGATATATCATAATTAAATGGAATGATTCGCCACCGCAGATTCCCGATGGAATCCACGAGGCTCCCGGGAAGACTGGAATGCCTTCTCCCGGGGAACAGCTTGCCACCCCGCAGCCTCGGCGGGGCAGTACGAAGCATCAACGAAGCACTAACGAAGGATGTGCCTCAGCGCGATGACATAGTAATCGCACGAGGCAGCCGACGGGAATGGTGCCGTCTCGCGGCGCGCCCGCCGGTCGTAGCAGCGATAAGCGGTTGATTTGTAAGGATGAGACAGAACGAACCGGCCAGTCATCCGTTCCGGCTTGGGTCCGATGGTGGGCAGCAGGCGCTGCGGGCGCGAGCTGCAGATGCGATAGATGCTGCGCCCGTCGGAGAACATTGCGGCCGAGGCGTGCCGGTGGGCATTGCCGTCGGTCAGCGTACCACTGTCGGCGGCGCGGGCAGTCACGGGAGCACACTGCCCAGCGGCAGCGCGGTCGCCGCAGCCCCCGGCACTCGCTGCCCCGAGCAGCAGTGCCAGCAGCAACAAGTGGTATTTCAGCCAGCGTAGTCGCATTGTGCAGTACGGTTGTTGCGCGGGTGATGCAAGAGTATCTCCTCGCGCAGGGTGGTCACGTCAATGTGGGTGTATATCTCGGTGGTGCCTATGCTCTCGTGGCCCAGCATTGCCTGAATGGCACGCAGGTCGGCGCCGCCCTCGAGCAGTGCCGTGGCAAACGAGTGGCGCAGCGTGTGGGGCGACACCGTCTTGGTGATGCCTGCAGCGAGTGCCTGCCGCTTGATGATAATCAGAATCATCGTGCGCGTCAGGTGTGCCCCGCGCCGGTTCAGGAACACGTAGTCTTCCTCACCGGGCTTGATGCGCATCAGGTTGCGGTCGAAGAACCATAGCTGCAGCTCGCGGATGGCACGGGGCGAGATGGGGACCAACCGTTCCTTAGCCCCTTTGCCCATCACGCGCACAAACTGGTCGTCTATATAGAGCTGGCTCAGCCGCAGGTTCACCAGCTCACTGACGCGCAGTCCGCAGGAGAAGAGCACCTCGATGATGGCACGGTTGCGGTGGCCCTCCCACTTCGACAGGTCGATAGAGGCCTCCAGAAGGTCTACTTCGGCCGTGGAGAGCACCTCGGGCAGATGGTCGCCCAGCTGGGGCGACTCCAGCAGCTCCGTGGGGTCGTCGGCAATGTAGCCGTCGGTCTGCAGATAGCGGTAGAAAGAACGGATGCCGCTGAGGATGCGGCACTGCGAGCGCGGCGAGATACCGAGGTCGAAGAGCGTGGCGGCAAAGTGCTGCAAGTCGGCCAGCTGGACGTTCAGCGGGTCAATACCCTCGGCGTCCAGATAGTTCAGCAGGCGTTCGAGGTCGCGCCCGTAGGCCTCCAGCGTGTTGACTGAGTAGCCCCGCTGCAGCTTCAGGTAGCGCAGATAGGTGCGCAGATAGGGTCTTGGCAGATGTTCTTCACCGTTCATTACGCTGCAAAGGTAGGAAAATATTGGGAATTAATAGGACTTTATTCGCAATAATTTCGTAACTTTGCGCCCATACCCAACGAAACAAAACGACAATGAAGATTCTCATCATCAACGGTCCCAACCTCAATCTGCTCGGCACGCGCGAGCCCGGTATCTACGGCACTTCGTCGTTCGACGACTATCTGCCCCAGCTGCGCGCGCAGTATCCCGACGCCGAGATTGACTACTATCAGAGCAACGTCGAGGGCGAGCTCATCAACCGGATGCAGCAGGCGGGGTTCACCGCCGACGGCATCATTCTCAATGCCGGTGCCTACACGCATACCAGCATTGCCCTGCACGACTGCATCCGCTCGCTCAAGTCGCCCGTCATCGAGGTGCACATCAGCAACGTGCACCAGCGCGAGGAGTTCCGCCACCGCTCAATGATCAGTGCGGCCTGCCGCGGTGTCATCTGCGGCTTCGGCCTCGACAGCTACCGGCTGGCCGTAGAGGCTGTTCTTCACGCTGCGAAGAGCGAATAGCGGATGGCTCCCGACTGAATCGTGATGACTACGTTTGAGGAAACAACGATGAGCTTTGAACTAAACGACTATCTCCTCCAGCACATCGACCCCGAGCCCGAGTATCTGCACCGGCTGTGGCGCGCCACCAACATACGGCTGCTCCACGGGCGGATGGCCAGCGGGCATCTGCAGGGGCGGCTGCTCAAGATGCTGGTGCAGATGCTGCGCCCGCAGCGCATCCTCGAGGTGGGCACGTTCAGCGGCTACTCGGCCCTCTGTATGGCCGAGGGGCTGGAAGAGGGCGGGCGCATCTACACCTTTGAAATCAACGACGAGCAGGAAGACTTCACGCGGCCGTGGATTGAGCAGAGCCCCTATGCCGACCGCATCGAGTTCATCATCGGCGATGCCATCATCGAGGCGCCGCGGCTGGGCATCACCTTCGATATGGCGTTTGTCGACGGCGACAAGCGCACCTACGTAGAGACCTACGAGGCCCTGCTGCCCATCATCCGCCCGGGCGGCATCATCATTGCCGACAACACGCTGTGGGACGGCCACGTCACCGACCCCGCCTACGACCGTGACCGCCAGACGCAGGGCATCCGCCGCTTCAACGACCACATTGCGCACGATGAGCGCGTCAGCCGCGTCATCCTACCCCTGCGCGACGGACTGACCCTCATCCGCAAGAACTGACGCGAAAAACAACCGCGAGATAAAGCCGGCAGTGGCAAGAACACTGCCGGCTCTTCTTATTTACCAGCCGGCTCACCGCCCAGCAAGTCGGGGTCAACACCCCGCTTGAGCAGTGCACGGCACAGATCGTTGATGTGGTGCGCCGTGTGATAACCCAGCGCGCTGAGGTCAACGGTTTGCCCCTCCACTGTGACGCGCTCAATGTCGGTGAGGCGCAGGCGCATCATTGCATCCTTACGCGCAGCACGGTTGGCACGGTCGTTGAAATCTACGACCGGCAGCAGAATCTGCGCCGAGTAGAGGTTGGCACCGAAGTTGGCATTGCCCAGACTGAAAGTGCCCTCAATGACCTGTCCGTCGGCCATTGCAAGCCGTCCTGTCTGGTTGAACTTGTTGCTGGGCTTGTTCACGGCGATGTCGTGCAGAGCTTGGATAGCCGTTTCTTGCTCGCCCGTCACGCCCACCGTGCCCGAGATGATAAGGCCCAGTATGGCATTGGGCTGTTGCCCGTTGCGTACGTCGGGCACCATCAGGGTGAATACACACAGGATGTTACTCCTGTCAGAGATAATAGCCTCACTGGTAGCTACGGTCGCATTGCCGCGACGTATGGCGACAATCTGTCCCGTGTTACCCACGCTGTTGTTCATCTGCGTGTTCTGCGCAGCCAGCGGGAGGGCGCAGAGGAGCAGGAGGATGGATAATAGTAGTGGTGATGGTTTCATATTTGTTAGCTTATACCTATTTATAATATTCGGGATACACCTGCATCACGACCTTATAGGAGATTTCTATCTCTATCATCGCATTGCCATAACGTCCCACCAGATATTGATTCCCTTTATACTGCCTCACGTTGTCGGCATCAGTGGGCTTGCGCAGCTGGATACCCAACGCTTTGAAGTCCTTCATCAACTGGCCTTTCTTCGACTTTGGGAATTCGTAGCCATAGCCGTGGATGCAGTCAGGAACGCCCGTCGTATAGTGAAGTCCTACGCCTATCTGCGACTTGTCATAGCGCAACGCATTGTCACAGCTAAAAAAGTCGTAGCCCTTCAGCATTCCTTTATTCTTCATATTCCAATGGGTATAGAGGCGCACCAACGTCTCAACGATGGGCTGTTGCAGACAATAGATGCCGGCAGGCAGGATGCCCAGAGGGCGGTCGAGCAGTTCCTGCAATGTGCGCGGACGCTCGTCGAGCAATAGCTGTGACTCATAGGGACTTCGTATCTCGTCGATTCCGACGGTATTCCCGGGACATCCTGCATTGAGCAATTCCCGTGCCAACCGGTCGAACTGCACTGCCGTATGATAGCCCAGCTCACGCAGCCGCAGCGTGTGTCCCGCTATGGTGATGCTCACGATGTCGTAGCGGCGCACCAGCAAGGCCCGCCGCAGATACTCCGAGGCATTCTTGCGGTCTTGAGCATCGAGCAGTCCCACGCAGAGAGTGGCTGTGCACGTGGCAGCTCCCGGCTCCTGCCTTATCAGAGCGAAGTCGCCTTCATACGTGTCGCCGTTCTCCAGCGTAAAACTGCCGTGGTGCGGGAATCCCGTGCCGGCACTCTCCCACCCAATACGGTTCAGTGCCGCAACGGCTGCCGTCTGCTCGTCAGGATTCTGCTGGCTTGCAGTCAGGCTGATTGTCATCAGCAGGGGATAGGCACTGCCGTCCGATGCCGTCGGCTGCATCAGTGAGAAGTATCCCATAATGGAAGTATTCTCCGACACGATGATTTCTGTCTCGGCATCGGTTCCGCTTTCCAGACGCTTAACGGTAATCTGCCCCGTATTGCCCAGCCGCGCATTCAGCTCCTCATTCTGCGCCGTCATCGGGAGGGTGCAGAGGAGCCACAGAATGGTAAGAATCTTTTGTTTCATATTCCTTGTAAATGTAATCAGTAATAATCGGGGGTAATAGAGAATTCGAGGCTTTCCGTCCCAATGTAGACAATGACGCGCGCCTTGCCATATTGGCCCACCAGCGTCTTTTCATACGTTGAATGGATGTCGTCGCTCTTCTTCGCCTTGCGCAGCTTGACGCCCAGCGCCGCAAAGTCGTTCAGCACTTCGGTCGTACCTTGCTTCGCCTTCTGACGGGGGAATATCAGATGGTAGGAATAGGAAGAGTAGGCCGTGCACGTGTCGTCTTTATAGTAGACTTCGGGCCACAGTTCGCCGACGCTGCGTTCGTAGCTATACTGTCCAAAGACGAATCGCTTCCCCCGATGGCCGCGATAGTCCATACCGTGACTGACGAATGCCAGATAACGCAGTGACGTTATCGTCGTTGATGTCAGACGATACTGACGGTAGAGCTTGGGCTGCCAGTCGGTGTAGAGCCAGATGAGCGCGGCTGCCCGTTCTTTCGCTACGGGCTGGCTGGCGGCGGGCAGGAATCCCAGCGGATGGTCGAGTAGTTCCTTGAGCGTGCGCGACCACTTGCTGAGCAGCTGGTCCGACTCGGCGGGCAGCTGGATGTCCTCGGGACCGATAACGGAAGCATCGCAACCGCTGCGGCGCAGCTCCTGCGCGATGCGGTCGATGATGGTCGCTGTATGGAAGCCCAAGTCGCGCAACCGCACCGTATGGCCTTCAACGGTAAGACTGACGATGTCGTAGCGGCGCAGACGCAGCGCCATCCGGTGGTATTTGTTCGTGTTATTGTGGTCGTTGAGGTCGAACATCGCAATGCAGAGGACGGGATTCTTCAGGTGGGTATTGTCCTGCGAGGGAGTCACTGAGAGGTTCACGTTCAGCTGTTCGCCCGAGCTCAGCGTGATGACGCCCTGCTGGGGAAAGCCGTCGCTCTGATCTGCAAGTCCTATCTGGTCGATGGCATTGATGGCGTTCACCTGCTCGTCGGGATGGTTGAGGTCGGCCTGCAAGCTGACAGACAGCATTACGGGATAGAGCTTTCCGTTGACAGGCTGCGCCTGCGACAATGCGAAAAATCCCATAATGTAGGGATGGTCCGACGCAAGGAACTCCGTCGCCCCAATCATTTCTGCGCCAGACGATGTGACGGTAATCTGCCCCGTATTGCCCAGCCGCGCATTCAGCTCCTTATTCTGCGCGCTCAGCGGGAGGGTGCAGAAGAATAACAGAATGGATAATAATAGCTGTTTCATATTCGCTATGATGTTGGTTTTTAAGTGTGGCCAGTATGGTCAGTCATCAATTGATGGGTAAAATTACAAAATTCTCACGAGAATTCCACAAATTCCCGTGAGAATTTCTTTTTGAGGCCCAGTGACTTAGCGACGCGTACGGCGCAGGTCTTGGGCGGCACTGGTGGTCTCCCACGCGCTGCGCTTGATGGAGTAGCCGCTCTGTGCGGCGCGGTCGGCCCACCGTTGCATCGTCCGCTGATACTCGCGTGTCAGGTTCTCACTGGCGCGGTAGGCTTGGTTGCGGATGATGCCGCCACGCACCCCGTTGCGGTTGTCGCTCTCGGTGCGGCTGGCCAAGTGCTCTATCTGGTGCTTCACCTTAGCGACATAGCGGTCGTACTCGCGCTGATAGTCGGCAGCCGTCATTCGGTTGCCGCCAGCGTTCTTACCTACCTGTCCGGCTTTCTCGTCGCTGTTGCGCGCACGGCGTCCCTGCTGCTGGGGCTTAGGACTGCTGGTGAGACGCTTGAACAGCTGGGCCGACTGCTGGATGCCGCAGGCAATGTTCTCCAGCGAGGCCACGAGCTCGGCCACCTGCTCGTCGTGAATCTCGCGCTCCATCTGGCGGATGCCCTCCTCTACGCCGGGATAGCCCTGCGACTCGGCGGCAGCATACCACTTGTAGGCTTCGTTATAGTCCTTACGCACGGCCAGTCCGTACTGATAGCAGCGGGCGATGGCAAACTGCGAGGGAGCATAGCCCGCATCGGCAGCCGAGCGATAGTAGGGATAGACGTTAGCCGTGGCCGAGCCGCGGTTGAAGACATTCTTCAGCGAGAAGAGCTTGGCCTGCTCGGCATAGGCGGCATAGTTGTGCATTGCCGGCAGATAGCCTGCGTCGGCCGCTTGCTTCAGCAGCTTCATTCCCATCAGTGGGTCCTGCTCGCCGTAGGTGCCCTGAAAGAAGCCCGTGCCCAGCTCAAAGATGGCTGGGATATAGCCCGCGTTGACAGCCTCGCGCAGATAGCGCATCGCGGTGGGTGCGTCGCGGTTGGCAGCGATGGTGAGGATGGCCATCTGGTAGTTGTCGAAGGCCAGCGAGTCGAGCGTTCCCTCTGCCTGCTGCTGCAGGGCATAGCGCAGGGCATACACCTTAGCATAGTCCTGCGAGCCAGCCTGAATGGCTTCTTCGTAGCAAGCCAGCGCATAGGGCAGGTCCTGCGGCACGCCCAGTCCCATCTCTATCATCTCGGCATAGCCACTCGAGCGGCGGCGGTCCAGCTGCTGTGCCTGCTCAAAGTAGACGAAAGCCGAGTCGAAGTCCTGCTTCTCGCCGTAGCCGCAGTAGTAGTGCAGCCCGATGCTGTAGAGTGCCAGCGCACGCTGCTCGTCGTTGCCTGCCAGCTCGCCCACGGCCTGCCGGTAGAGGCCGAGCGACATCTGATAGTTACGCAGGCTCTTCACCTTAGTCGAGCGAAACACTTCGCCCATCGTCACGTCTATGATGCCTGCTTCCTCGGGGTGCTTGCCCTTTGCCTCGATGGCCTGTTCCACCAGCTTGTCGAGGTCTTTCTGCTTGGCTTTCGGCGCAGCCACCAGCCGGGCAGCATTGGCCCGCAGTGCCTTCAGATGCTTGCTGTACAGGTCTTCGGGCTTCGGTTTGCCGTGCTTCTCTTCCTGCCGCTGCTGCTTCTCGTCGGCCTTCAGTTGTTTCTTCTCAGCCTTGCTCATTCCGGCCAGCTGGGTCTTACGTGCCTTCTTGGCTGCCTTCTGCTGCGCCTTCTCAGCTTTCTTGGATAGTTTGGCATCCTTCTTCTGCTGCTTCTGGGCAGCCTTCTGAGCGGTTTTCTGCGCTTTCTTCTCCTGCTTGGTCATTGCGCCCAGCAACACGCCCTGTGCGCTGGTGCCTGCCACTGCCATCACGAGGAAGGCCAGTAGCACTGTCAGTCTCTGTCTCATCGTTCTCATTCCTCCTTATTGTTTAGTCAAAGTAGTAATAACGCTTGTAGCCCACGCCCGGGTCGATGGTGCAGTAGCTCTTGCTGCTCACGCGGTAGCCGCCGCGCTCGCTGTCGGTGTTGCGCGAGGCAGAGCCGACGAGCGACTTGCTGCTCGTGAAGAGGTAGACGTTGCCGTCGCTCTTGCGCGTACCTTTATACATCGACTTCTCCGACTTCGAGTAGGTGGCACTGCTGCCGCTGCCCGTCTGGAGTATCACGATGGCCGTCGTGGGGTCATAGGTGTAGGTGCTGCTGCCGCTGTCGCCACCCGAACTGGAGCCACCGCTGCTGCTGCCGCCACCAGAGCTCTCAATCTGACCCGAGCCGCCGCAGCGGGAGCACTTGCCTGTGCCCTTACAGATGCGGCACGTGGTGCTGAACGTGCTGCTTCCTATGTAGCCCTTGCCGTCGCACAGCCGGCACTTGCCCGAGCCACTGCACAGCGGACACGTCGCGTAGCTGCTGCTGGAGCTGCCGCCACCGCCGCCGCTCCAACTGCTGTCTTGGAAGCCGAAGCGTCCCCAGTGCCACACCCAGCGGTTGGCCCACTCGGGCTGGGGGTCGAGCACCTCGCCGCTGGCCGTCATCCACGTGCACACAATGGCCCCATCGTCGCCGATTTGCTTTAAGCGATAGTAGTCGGGCGGCGTGCCGTCCTCCCATTTGAAGATGTACATATCGTGCGCTTCGTCGTAGGTGTACTCGAAGGAGCGTACGCGCTGTCCCCATCTGAAGCGGGTGGTAGCATTGAACCACGACTCCATCTCGCTGCTCCCCAACAGGGTTCCGTTCTCGTCGGGTACCACCTCGTCCACATAGCTGTAATAGTCGAAGTGGTATTGATAGACGCGCTGGACGGTAAACGTCTCGTCCAGAATGACGAGGTCGATGTCCGGCTTGTATTCCCTAATCCAGTCATACCGCTCGGTGTCGGTGTCGCCGTTGTCATCGTCATCGTCGCCGCCGCAGGCAGTCAGCGTGAACGTCAGTGCTCCGAGGAGCAACAGGCTCAGCAGTGAGAGCCATTTCATCGTCTGTTTCATCATAGCTAATCTGTTGTTTTAATGAGTAATTCTTCGGTTACAAAGATAGTGATTTTCTGCAAATTACGAAAACTCACAGAGCGGCAAAATACGACAAAAGGGAAAAATCGAAGACAACAATACCGAAACGCACGACAAGCGGGATAAAAAAGTTAGGACAGCCTGAGGCGGACGGAGCGCGACAAAGACGAGCGGAGCAAAAAAAGCGAAAAATGTCAATAAGAGGGAAATAAACACACACAAGCCGAAGATTATGACGACAAGAGGGAACGGCGGAGCCGCGTCGATCATTGCTTTATTGTGGGAAATGGGTGGGCATTCGCAGATTTTTTCGTATATTTGCAACGGCAGGACAGGATGCAAAGCCCGCCACCGACGAATAAAAGACAAAAGCCACAAGATGAAAACAACCTATCGCCTCATAGGACTGGCCGCGGCAATGGCAGCCATAATGGCGGCCTGCACCCTGCAGCCAACCGACCGCATAAGGAGCGACAACTTCCGCGAGATGAAGCGCATACAGGACTCGCTGAAGCTGGGACGCACGGACTATGCACAGGAGCAAATCGGCCGGCGGCTGGCCGAGGCGGCCGACAGCGACTACTACTATCTGTGGATGGGCGTGCGCGCCAAGCTCTACTTCACCACGATGAACGTGGACTCGTTCTTGCTGTACAACACGCTGATGGGTCAATACCTGCAGCGCACACCCGACAACGGCACCCAGCAGCACCGCGAGCTGCGCACGGAGTGGCTCATCGAGCGAGGGGCCTACTTCGCCTCGATGGTGGGACAGCTCGACTCGGCCATCGACTACAACCGGCAGGCTCTGCAGACAATGCAGACGCTGCATCCCAACGTGGAATACAAGATAATGGCACTGACCAACCTTGCCGACATCTACCGACAGAACGGACAGCCCGACCTGAGTGCCGACACCTATCTGCGGGCACTCGAGACGGCCGACTCGGCACGGCTGGGCGCCGACACCTACATCATCATCTATCAGGGCATCAGCTCGGTGTACAGCGCGATGGGCGACTTCACCGAGAGCCGCCGGTGGTGGGAACGCACGGCAGAGCTGATTCCGCAGATGACGAAGAACGACCTGTTCCTCTACTACAACAACCGCGGCAACGACTACTACCAGCAGCAACGCTACGACGAGGCGCGGCAGTGCTTCGAGACGGTAGACTCGATGCTCAGCGGCGATGAGCAGATGCAGTGGGACCGCATCTTCGCACGCACCAATCTGGCCGACGTCTACATCCAGCTGGGCGAGGTCGCCAAAGCCCGCCCGCTGACCGAAGAGGCCGAAGCGTTCTTCCGCCGCGTGGGCTTCGGCATCCCACTCTACTACACCGACACGCAGCAGATGCTGCTCAGCCTGCTCGAAGGGCGCACCGCCGAGGCCTACGCCGCCGCCCGCCAGAGCCACACCCCCGAGGGAATGCTGCCCGAGCAGCGCGTAATGCGACTGCGCGCCATCAGCCGCATAATGGAGGCCGCCCAAGACTGGCACGGCGCACTGGAGGCCAACAAGCAGCTGACGGCCATCGGCGACTCCATACAGCGTGTGAACACGCAGATGCAGCTCAGCGCACGACTGCTGCAATACGAGCACGACAAGCGCATCAGTGCCCAGCAACGGCAGATAGAACGCCACGAGTGGTCGCTGCGGATGGTGGGAGCCATCCTCATCGCAGCACTGCTGGCACTGGCCCTGCTCCTGCTGCTCTTCCGCGCCAAGCGTCGCCAGCAGCGGCTACGCGACCTGACCACACGCCAGCGGATGATGGAGCTGCGAATGGAGAATGCGCGCAACCGCATCACACCCCACTTCGTCTACAACGCACTGACCCACGAGATGCTGGCCGAGCGCGAGGGGCGCAAGCCCGACCTGACGGCACTGACCTACCTGCTGCGGCGGGGCGTGGAGCAGGCCGACGTGACGGAGACGACGCTGAAAGAGGAGCTGGACTTCATAGACTACTACGTAGACATAGAAGGCCGGCTGATGGGCGACGACTTCTGCTACGACAAGCGCATTGCCGATGACGTGGACACCGAGGCCGTCAAGCTGCCCTCGATGCTCATACAGATATTCGTAGAGAACGCCATCAAGCACGGGCTGCGCCCCGTGCAGCCTGAGCCCGGCCGGCAGCGGCGGCTCACCGTCAGTGCCAGCCGGCAAGGAGCCGCCACACTGGTGGAGGTGAGCGACAACGGCCGCGGACTGCCTGCCCACCGCGCACCGCAGGAGCACACGGGAATGCGCATCGTGCGACAGACCATCCAGATGCTCAACGAGCACAACACGGTGCCCATCCGCTTTGGCGTGGAGCCGGCGGCCGACGGCGCACAGGGCTGCCGGTCGTGGATGCTGCTGCCCGACGGATATGTACCAAATTACCCCCCCTAAAAACGAACGGAAATGAACAGACAGAAACTCATCAGTGCATTCATCATTGACGACAACCGCGAAGCCATCACGCTGCTGCAGCAGATGCTGGAAAGCCGCTACTCCGTAGACGTGGTGGGAACGGCTACCGATGCCGAGACGGCGCTCAAGGCGGTGCCGGAGGCGGAGCCCGACCTCATCTTCCTCGACGTGGAACTGCCCACGATGTCGGGGCTCGACTTCCTGACGCTCGTCCGCCCGCTGGTGAAGCAGGAAATGAAGGTGGTGTTCTATACGGGCTACGACAAGTATATGCTCGAGGCCATACGCCGGCAGGCATTCGACTATCTGCTCAAGCCGGCCACCGAGCAGGAGCTGAGCCAGATAATGACGCGCTACTACGAAAACAAGCTGGCAGCCATATCGCAGCCCACACTGCGTCCCAACGAGCAGCTGCCCATCATCCTCGTGGTGAACGCAATGAACGAGTTCTCGACGCTGCGCGCCAACGACTGCGCCTTCTTCCGCTACAACACCGACCGCAAGCTGTGGGAGGTGCAGTGCATCGACGGGCGGTCCTACACGCTGCGCCACCGCACCACGGCCGACGTGATACTCAGCTACACGGCCGACTTCATTCAGACGCACAAACGCTACATCGTGAACATCAACCACATCACGATGATTCTGGACACGACGTGCCACGTAGTGAGCGTGCCACAAGAGCAGAACGAACCGAAAATCAGCAAGAACTTCCGCCGTCAACTGATGGAGAAGTTCTACAACTTATAGCCTTCCGCCGCAACGGCGGAAGCCTTCCCTGTGTCTTCCGAAGCCTGCGAAGTGTTGCTCCCCAAGCCGCGGAGCATCGCTCCGCAGGCTTCGGCGTCTTGCTTCTCGGCCTCCGGAGCGATGCTCCGGAGGCCGAGGAGAACTCCGAGAACTCGGAGAACTCAGAGCGCTCCGAGTGCTCCGAGACCTCCGAGAACCCAGAGAGCTCAGAGACCTCCGAGAACTCCGAGCCCTCCGAGTGCTCCGAGACCTCCGAGAACCCAGAGAGCTCAGAGACCTCCGAGAACTCCGAGCCCTCCGAGTGCTCCGAGACCTCCAAGCGCCCCGCTCCCCCTCACAAAAGAATGCCCTCCAGCTCGCTGAAGTGCGTGATCTTCATCAGCCGCTCGTGGGGATACTCCTCGCTCTTCTCCAGCTCCCACACCACGCTGAACGGGATGTGGACGGCCCACGCACCGATGGCCAGTGCCGGAGCAATGTCGCTGCGGAACGAGTTGCCCACCATCAGCAGCTCGCCGGGTGCCACGTCCATACGGGCGCAGAGCTGGCGGAACTCGGCCTCGCCCTTATCCGACACCGTCTCCACGTGACTGAAGTAGCGGCCCAGCCCCGAGCGTTGCAGCTTGCTCTCCTGATCGAGCAGCTCGCCCTTGGTGAACACGACGAGCCGATAGCGGCCCGACTGCTGCAAGCGGCGCAGCGTGGGTTCCACGCCGTCGAGCGGCGTGGCCGGCAGGCGCAGCAGCTCCTTCCCCAGCAGGATGAGCTGTTCGACGATGCGGGCGGGCAGCTGGTAGTTGGAGATGCGCAGGGCATTCTCGACGAGAGAGATGGTAAAGGCCTTCGTGCCGTAGCCCAGCAGCGGCATATTGGCCCGTTCGGTGGCAAACAGTCCGGCTGAGACGGCCGCCGGCTCGGCATAGGGAGCCAGCAGCCGACAGCACTCCTGCTCCACGCGGTCGAAGTGCGACTGGCAGTCCCACAGCGTGTCGTCAGCATCAAAGGCAACGACGCGAATGGTCTGCGGAGAAAATGATAAGGTGCTCATCCTGCAAAGTTACAAAATAATTCTTAATTCTTAATTCTTAATTCTCAATTTCTTCGTATCTTTGCAGCCTGAAACCATTTTACCGATTTATAGCTAAGGAAAAGAAGTATGTCATATCTGTTTTCATCAGAATCAGTCAGCGAGGGCCATCCCGACAAAGTGGCCGACCAGATAAGCGACGCGCTGCTCGACCAGTTTCTGGCCTACGACGAGCACGCCCGCTGCGCCATTGAGACGTTTGTCACCACCGGGCAGGTGGTGATTATGGGCGAAGTGCGCTCGTCGGAGTACATCGACCTGCAGACCATTGCCCGCAAGACCATCAAGCGCATAGGCTACACGAAGGCCGAATATGAGTTCGACGGCGACTCGTGCGGCATACTGACGGCCATACACGAGCAGAGCGAGGACATCAACCGCGGCGTGGACCGCGAGGACGACGAGGAACAGGGGGCCGGCGATCAGGGAATGATGTTCGGCTATGCCACCCGCGAGACGGAGAACCTGATGCCCGTATCGCTCGACTTGGCCCATCTGATAATGCGCACGCTGGCCGACATCCGCAAAGAGGGGAAGGTGATGACCTACCTGCGCCCCGACGCCAAGAGTCAGGTGACGGTGCAGTACAGCGACGACGGCGTGCCCGAGCGCATCGACACCATCGTGGTCAGCACCCAGCACGACGCGTTTGCCAGCGACGAGGCAATGCTGCAGACCATCCGTAAGGACGTGGTCAGCATCCTCATCCCCCGCGTCAATCAGCAGATTCACTCGGAAAAGGTGCTGCGCCTCTTCGGCGACGACATCAAATACTACGTCAACCCCACGGGCAAGTTTGTCATCGGAGGACCTCACGGCGACACCGGACTGACCGGCCGCAAGATTATCGTCGACACCTACGGCGGCAAAGGCGCGCACGGCGGCGGGGCCTTCTCGGGTAAGGACTCGTCGAAGGTAGACCGCTCGGCAGCCTATGCAGCCCGCCACATTGCAAAGAATATGGTGGCGGCAGGCGTCAGCGACGAGATGCTGGTGCAAATCAGCTATGCCATCGGCGTGGCACGCCCGATGAACATCTACGTCAACACCTACGGCCGCAGCCACGTCAGCCTGAGCGACGCCGAGATAGCCCGGCGCATAGAGCGGCTGTTCGACCTGCGACCCAAAGCCATAGAGCGCACGCTGAAGCTGCGCCAGCCGATGTATCTCGAAACGGCCGCCTACGGCCATCTGGGCCGCAAGCCCGAGGTGGTGAAGAAGACCTTCACCAGCCGCTACCACGAGGAGAAGACCATCGACGTGGAACTGTTTACGTGGGAGAAGCTGGACCGCGTAGACGACATCAAACGGGAGTTCGGACTCTAAGCTGGGAGCAATGGTGCAGGACAGTATCGTGGCCGTTCAAGAGCAGACCGCCATACCCGGCGAGCTGGTCATCCAGCAGCCAGCGGTGCGGCCGCGCACACCCTACCAAGTGCTGCGCGCATTGCCGCGCGACGCCACCCCTGCCCAGCAAGACTCAGCCATACAGGCTGCCTTCCACCCGTCGGAAATCAGATACAGCAGCCAGCCGGACACGCTGCATCTGCCCGGACACGCGCCGGCACGCAGCCTGACGACGGTAGACATCCCCAAATATTATAAGGAGGGATTCTTCTCGAAATACACGCTGCTGCACCCCGAGCTCAGCGTCGAGCGCTACGGCGTGGCGGGCGACCCCATCCCCTACACCATCCGCGGCGACAATATGATTACGTCGCTGCTGCTGGCCTGCTTCATCCTCGCCGTCATTGCCATCTCCAACGCCCGCCGCTTCATTGCCCGGCAGGCAAAGGACTTCTTCTACACCCCGCGCGAGGGAACCACCGTCATCACCGAGACGTCGAGCGAGCTGCGCTTCCAGACCTTCCTCGTGATGCTCACCAGCCTGCTGCTGGCACTCATCTTCTACTTCTACACCACGACCTATATCGGCGACACCTTCATCCTGCAGTCGCAATACCACCTGATAGCCATCTACTTCGGGGCAACGATGGGCTACTTCCTCACTAAGGCACTGCTCTACACGGCGGTCAATGCCGTGTTCTTCGACAGCAAGCGCAACGTGCAGTGGATGAAGGTGCTGGTCTTCATCACCAGCATCGAGGGCGCGCTACTGTTCCCTGCCGTAATGCTGCAGACGTATTTCGACTTAAAGATACAGAATGTCACAACTTATTTTATTATCGTACTCGTACTGGTCAAATTACTGACAATTTATAAGTGCTACGTCATCTTTTTCCGCCGAAACGTCGTCAGTTTGCAAATTATTTTGTACTTTTGCACCCTCGAAATGATACCTATGCTCGCTTTCTGGAGGGCGCTGGTCATTATTGGCAATTATTTGAAAATAAATTTTTAGGACACCGATGATTAAGAAGATTCTGGTTTCACAGCCGAAGCCGTCGAGCGAGAAGTCTCCCTACTTCGATATTGCGGCTAAATATGGGGTGGAATTGGTTTTCCGCCCGTTCATCAAGGTTGAAGGACTGTCAGCCAAAGAGTTCAGGGCACAGAAAGTAAGCATTCTCGACTATACGGCGATAGTGTTCACGTCGCGCCACGCCATTGACAACTTCTTCAAGTTGGCCAAAGAGCTGCGCATAACGATTCCCGAGGATATGAAGTATTTCTGCGTGACGGAGACCATCGCGCTCTATATCCAGAAGTACGTTCAGTACCGCAAGCGTAAGGTGTTTTTCGGTACGACAGGCAAGATGCCCGACCTGCTGCCCACAATGGTCAAGCACAAAGGCGAGAAATACCTCATCCCGATGAGCGACGTGCACAACGACACGATAGCCAAGCTGATGGAGTCCAAGAAGCTGACGTACAAGGAGTGTGTGATGTATCGCACCGTGAGCAACGACTTCACCCCCGAAGAGGTGGAGGCTTTCGACTACGATATGCTCATCTTCTTCAGTCCCTCGGGCATCGAGTCGCTCACCAAGAACTTCCCCAACTTCGAGCAGGGCGACATTGCCATTGCCACCTTCGGGCCGGCTACGGCAAAGGCCGTGAAAGATGCAGGCCTGCGGCTCGACCTCGAAGCACCCACGGACCAGTACCCCTCGATGACGGGCGCACTGCAGCACTTCCTCGCAGAGAAGAAATAACCGACATACTTATATATATAATAAGGTGAACCCTCTTAGTGCGACGCTGAGCAAAGGAGAGCGCCTGTGCAGCCAGCGGCTGACGGAACAGCTCTTCGGCGGAGTGAACCGCCACTCGATGGCATTCTTTCCGCTGCGCTTGGTGTGGATGGAGACCGAGCGGGCTGAGGGAGCACCGCCGGCACAGCTGCTCATCAGCGTGCCCAAGCGCAGGCTGAAGCACGCCGTGGCGCGCAACCGGGTGAAGCGACAGATACGCGAAGCCTATCGCCAAGCCAAGGCGACGCTCTACGAACGGCTGGAGGCCACACCCGGGCGAACCGTCTTGCTGGCATTCATCTGGCAGGCCGACGAGCTGTACAGCACGAAGGAGGTGGACCAGCACGTGGGCCGCCTGCTACAACGACTGACCGAGAAGATATGAAGACACTGACGAGCCGCGCCCTGCATCTACTATCGCAGGCGGCCGTATGGTTGTTGCTGCTGCCCATCCGCTTCTATCAGGCAGCCATCACACCCTATACGCCCCCATCCTGCCGCTTCACGCCCACGTGCAGCGAGTATGCGCGGCAGGCACTCATCAAGCACGGCCCCATACGCGGCCTATGGCTGGCCATCCGCCGCCTGCTACGCTGCCACCCGTGGGGCGGCAGCGGCTACGACCCCGTTCCCTGAGAACTCTCCGAGACCTCCGAGAACTCCCGAGACCTCCGAGCTCTCCGAGAACTCCGAGAACTCCCGAGACCTCCGAGACCTCCCGAGCCCTCCGAGACAAAAAAAAACAAAAAAGCAAAAAAAGATATGAAAAAGAACTTTGTTGAAGAACTGAAATTGCGCGGAATGCTGGCGCAGATGATGCCCGGCACGGAGGAGCTGCTCCAGCGCGAAATGGTAACAGCCTATCTGGGCACCGACCCCACGGCCGACTCACTGCACATCGGACATCTGTGCGGCATTATGATGCTGCGCCACCTGCAGCGCTGCGGCCATAAGCCCATCATCCTCGTTGGAGGAGCCACCGGTATGATTGGCGACCCCAGCGGCAAGAG
>JAFUZD010000066.1 GCA_017476785.1 Prevotella sp.
CTCCCCTCCCGTCGGGAGGGGTCGGGGGTGGGTCTTTTCTCAGCTTTGTGCATAAGGAGTTCCTCCATATCTTCCGCGATGGGCGTACAATGCTCATCCTGCTGGTGATGCCCGTGGTGATGATTATCCTGTTTGGCTATGCCATCACCACCGAGGTGAAGAACACCCGCGTGGCCGTGTTCGACCTGACGAAGAGCGAGGAGACGCGGCGCATTGTCGATGCCTTCGATGCCAACCGCTACTTCACGGTGGTGGGCGAAGTGGGTTCGATGGACGAAGTGGACGGCCTGTTTAAGCACAGCCAGATAGATATGGTGCTCTGCTTTTCTGCCGACTTCGGCGCTGCTGCCCCGGATGGCAGTACGGTGCAGATGCTCTTCGATGGCATTGAGCCCAATCAGGCTCAGTTGCGCAGCGGCTATGCGCTGCAGGTGATGGCTCAGATACCACAGGCTGCGCCGGGCATCCGCGTCAGCACACGGATGCTCTACAACCCGCAGCAACGCTCGGAGTATAACTTCGTGCCGGGAGTAATCGGGATGATTATCCTGTTGCTCTGCACGCTGATGACCTCAATAGCCATCGTGCGCGAGAAGGAGAATGGTACGATGGAGGTGTTGCTGGCCTCGCCGCTGCCGCCGATGGTCATCATCCTGTCGAAGCTGGTGCCTTACTTCCTCATCAGCATCGTCAATCTGGCTACCATCCTGTTGCTCTCACAGCATCTGCTCTCCATCCCGATGGCGGGCAGTATGGTGGCTTTCTGCGGCGTGGCACTGATCTACATCCTCGTGGCACTTGCCCTCGGTCTGCTCATCTCCACGTGCGTCTCGTCGCAGCTGGCAGCAATGCTGCTCTCGCTGCTGCTGATCGTTCCCACCATCTATTTCTCGGGAATGGTGTTTGCCATCGAGTCGATGCCGCAGCCAGTGCAGGTTGTCTCGACCATCGTGCCGGCACGGTGGTTTATTGATGCAGCCCGCAAGCTGATGATTCAGGGGGTGGAACCGGCCTATGTGGCTAAGGATGCAGCCATACTGGTGGTGGACTTCATCGTCTTGATGGGCGTTGCACTGAAGTTGTTTAAAATCAGGTTGGAGTAGGGGGGGATGCTATGAGAATATGGTTCTATTTGATAGAGAAGGAGATGAAGCAGATGATGCGCAGCGTCATCCTGCCCGTGGTGTTCGTGTTGCTGCCGGTGATGATGATGAACGTCGTGCCGCGCATTGCCACGCAGGAGGTGAAGAACCTCAACATCGTGATTGTAGACAATGACCATTCAACCCTGTCGCAACGGTTGGTGCAGAAACTGTCGGCCTCGGCTTGGTTCCGTCTGGTGGACTGTCCTGCCACCTATGCCGCCGCTGAGGAGCATATCAAGCGCGGTACGGCCGATATCATTGTCGAGATTGCGTCCGACCTTGAGCGTTCCCTGATGCGAGGTGAGGACGGTGCCATACAGATATCGGCCAATGCGACCAACGGCACCAAGTCGGGACTGGGCACAAGCTACATTTCGCAGATGATTGCCGACTTTGCGCTATCCACCCTCCACCCTTCACCTTTCACGAACCACCCCGTCGCCACCCGTTTCCTCTACAACCAGCGGCTGGACTACAAGATTTATATGATTCCGGCGGTCATCGCAATGATTCTGACGTTGTTGATGGGCTTCCTGCCTGCCCTGAACATCGTGATGGAGAAAGAACGGGGTACCATTGAGCAAATCAACGTCACTCCCGTGGGGAGGGTGGCGTTCATCCTGTCGAAGGTCGTGCCTTATTGGCTGGCAGGGGCTTTTATCCTGTTTTATTCGATGCTGCTGGGCGGACTGTTCCACGACATCTGGCCGGCCGGCAGTGTATGGACCGTCTTTGTGCTGACCACGCTTTTCATCGTCGTGGCCTCCAGTCTTGGGTTGGTGGTGAGCAACTATTCCGACACTATCCAGCAGGCAGCTCTTGTGATGTATTTCTTTCTGGTTGTCTTCCTGTTGCTCAGTGGTCTGCTGACTCCCGTCGGCTCTATGCCCGGGTGGGCCCAGCTGCTGACGGAGCTGAATCCCCTGCGCCACTTCATCGAGCCGCTGCGTATTGTCTATGTCAAAGGAGCGTCTCTGGCCGAGCTGGCTCCTTATCTCTGGCGGTTGGCTCTGATGGGCGTGCTCAGCAGTGCGTGGGCATTGTGGAGCTACAGGAAGAGCAGTTCTTAATTAGGTTGAGGTTGCCTAAACCCTTCCTTCTTCGTGGAAAGAGTAGTAGCGGCCATCAGTGATGATGAGATGGTCGAGGAAGTGGATGCGCATAATGTCGCAGGCCTTCTTGATGCGCTCCGTCAGCCGGCAGTCGTCCGTGCTGGGGAAGGGATTGTTGGAGGGATGGTTGTGGCAGACGGCGAGGATGGTGGCGTTGGCGACGACGGCCTCGCGGATGATGATGCGTACGTCGGCCGCCGTCTCGCTGATGCCGCCGTGCGAGATGCGCAGCTTGCGAATCAGTTTGCAGTTCTGGTTCATCAGCAACAGCCAGAACTCCTCTACGTCGAGGTCTTGCATCAGCGGGTGCATCAGGTTGTATATCTGTGTGGCCGACCCTAAGTCAGGCCGTTCTTCGGCTTGCTCCATCTGGCGGCGTTTGCCCAGCTCGCAGGCAGCGAGGATGGTGATGGCCTTTGCCTCGCCGATGCCGTTGTATTGGCACAGCTCGTTGAGGCTCATCTTGCCCAGTGTGTTCAGGTTGTTGTGGCTGTCGTTGAGCACGCGCTTCATCAGGTCGACGGCCGTCTCCTGCGGTGAGCCCGACCCGATGAGAATGGCCAGCAGCTCGGCATTCGACAGTGCGCTGGCCCCCAGCCGCATCATCTTCTCGCGCGGCCGGTCCTGCTCTGACCACAAGGCAATCTTTAGTTTGTCCATTGCTATTTGTAGAAGTTCTTTTCGAAAGCCGTAAACTCGTCTTTGCCCAGCACGCAGCGTTTCCACCACGACTCAATGAAGCCGAAGCCGTAGCCCATCAGCTGGGTAAAGGCTGCGGGAACGCTGATGAGTCCCACGCGCAGGCTGCGGTTGAGGCGGGCGGAGTCAATGAAGATAAGGAGAGAGTAGAATAGGATGGGCAGCCACGGAGCCGCGCAGAGCCAGTACCAGCGGTGCGGGTCGTCATAGTGCATCAGCACGCGGCCGACGGCCGAGATGAGGATGAGGCCGATGACACCGACGGTGAAGACCGTGGGCAGCAGGTGCACAAGCTTGAGCGTGCCGGGATGGCGCTTCTCCAGATTGATGCGGGCAATGCCGCTGTTGTATACCTGCCTGAAAAACTTGCGTAGGTCAGTGCGCCGCTTGTGCCACACCCACGCCTCGGGCAGCAGTTGCGGTTCGTAGCCTGCCTCCACGATGCGATAGCTGAAGTCGATGTCTTCGCCGAAGCGCATCTTGGAGAATCCGCCCAGCTGCAGGTAGACCTCGCGGCGGATGCCCATATTGAACGAGCGGGGATAGAAGCGGTCCAGCTTCTTGCGCCCGCCACGGATGCCGCCCGTGGTGAAGAACGAGGTCATCGAGTAGGAGATGGCTTTCTGGGTGTCGGTGAACGAGGGATGGGCTGCGTCGGGGCCGCCGAAGGCCGCTATCTCCCCGTTGGCGGCTAAGGCCGCGTCTACCGCCGTCAGATAGCCGGGCGGCACCACCACGTCCGAGTCGAGCACGATGAGGTACTCGCCCTGTGCCCGTTCGGCTCCGTAGTTACGGCTCTGGCCGGGTCCGCTGTTCTCCTTATAGTAATAATGCAATGCGAGGGCGTTTGCATATTTGTTGCAAACGTCCTCGCATTTTTCTTTCGATCCGTCTTCTACGATGATGACTTCAAAGTCCTTGACCGTCTGTGCGCACAGGCTTTCGAGCAGCTCGTCCACTTCGTCGGGACGGTTGAAGACTGGAACGATGATGGAATATTTCATAGCTCAAAGTTGATAATGATTAGTGAACAGTTTATAGCTGCGATTACTTTTGGAACGTAGCGTAGGTAATCCAGACTATAAACTGTTCACTATAAACTGCTCGCTTCGGAGCGGTTACTCCTTCACGCGGTTCAGGTAGCTGCCGTCGCGAGTGTCAACCTGAATCAGGTCGCCCTCGTTGATGAACAGCGGCACGCGCACCTCCACGCCCGTCTCGAGTGTGGCCGGCTTGGTAGCGTTGGTGGCGGTATCGCCCTTTACGCCCGGCTCCGAGTGGGTAACGCGCAGGTTGGTCTTCACCGGCATCTCGGCATAGAGAATGGTGTTGGTGTCAGCATCGCTCACCACCTCCACGATGTCGCTCTCCTTCATATAGTCTACACCCGTGATAAGGTCCTTAGCGATGGGAATCTGGTCGTAGGTCTCCTGATTCATAAAGATGTAGTCCTGTCCTTCGAGATAGAGATACTGATAGGCGCGGCGCTCTACGCGAACGTCCTCCAGTGCCTCGCCGATGTTGAAGCGCTTCTCCAGCACGCGGCCGCTGACAACGTCTTTCAGCGTGGTGCGCATAATGGTGTTACCCTTGCCCGGCTTCACGTGCAGGAAGTCGATGCAGAAGTACAGCTTGCCGTCCATACGGATGCAAGTGCCTTTCTTGATGTCTTGTGATTTAATCATTGCTGTTTATAATAGAATTATTGTAACTTGTTCTGTCATAGACCCGAAAAAGCGGTGCAAAGTTACGAAGAAAATATAAAAAATCAACTATTTTTGAACTAAAAATCGCATAAAACTTGCGTAATTCGAAAATAATGCGTACTTTTGCAACCCGATTTGTGAAGTAATAACAATAAAAATAAGATAGAACAATGAAAAGAACATTTCAGCCGCACAACCGCCGTCGCGTGAACAAGCACGGTTTCCGCGAGCGTATGGCAACGAAGAATGGCCGTCGCGTATTGGCTTCGCGCCGCGCTAAGGGCCGCAAGAAGTTGACCGTTTCCGACGAGCATCACGGAAAGTAAGACCGCACCCACCGTGACGGAGGGCAGCAAGGACGAAGAGCCGGAGGCAGACAGACGTTTGCCTCCGGCTCTTCTTTTTTGGGCGAAACGGTGGGATTTCCTGCCAGAATTTGCTTTCTCCGCTCGTTGCCGGAGAGTGGCTGGACGGTATGGAATTGCACAAAATGCGCTTTTCCGTGCATTATTTTTTGGCGTTGTCGATTATTCTTTGTACTTTTGCGATTTAGTAATTCCATATCAGCAAATAGATATACTAATGAACGCGAAAGAATTCTTTGGTAAGTTTCTCAGTGGCTATCTGTGGGGCCATCTGCTCGCAATGGCCGCCGTGGTCGTGCTGCTGTGTCTGGGCGTGAAGTTCGGACTCGACCTCTACACGCACCACGGGCAGGGCATTCCCGTGCCCAATCTGAAGGGAATGCAGTACAACGCAGCGCGCCAGCTGATAGAGGACGATGGGCTGGTAATCATCGTCAGCGACTCGGGTTACAACAAGCGGATGCCGGCCGACTGCATCCTCGCCCAGACGCCCGGCTACGGGGCAAAGGTGAAGCAGGGCCACATCGTCTATGTCACCGTCAATTCGCCCTCGTCGCCCACGTTTGCCATCCCCGATATCGTTGACAATTCGAGCCTGCGCGAGGCCGAGGCCCGCCTGATGGCTATGGGTTTCAAGCTGTTGCCGCCGCAGCGCGTGGTAGGCGAGAAAGACTGGGTCTACGGCATTCTGTGCCGTGGACGCCGCATCTCTAACGGCGACCGCGTGGCCATCGACCAGCCGCTGACGCTGATGATTGGCAGCGGTGGCTATGAGGACGAGGGCGACGACTATGGCTATGCCGGCGGCGATGAACAGCCTTCCGAACCCGCCAACGGCGAAGTGGACGACTTTGAGGAGGTGACAGGGCCGCCAGTGAGCGAGGATAAGATGAAAGACAGCGGACTCAACGACTTTTAGCGATGGCAGAGGAACTGGACGAGATAGAACTGCTCGACGAGGGCTCCGACCAGCTGTACGAGCATCTGCGGCTCGAGGTGGACCGCGGTCAGGAGGCCATACGCATCGACAAGTATATGGCTGAGCACGTGCCTCACTCTTCGCGCAACCGTATTCAGAAAGCGGCTGATGCGGGGTTCGTCCACGTGGGTGGGCGCGCCGTGAAGAGCAACTATAAGGTGCGTCCCGGCGATGTCATCACGCTGATGCTCGACCGGCCACACTACGACACAACCATCGAGCCCGAAGACATTCCGCTCGACATTGTCTACGAAGACGACGACCTGATGGTCATCAACAAACCGGCCGGAATGGTGGTACACCCCGGGTGCGGCAACTTCAGCGGGACGCTGGTCAACGCCATTGCGTGGCATCTGCGCGACGTACCCGGCTACGACCCTAACGACCCGCAGGTGGGGCTGGTGCACCGCATCGACAAAGACACCAGCGGACTGCTTGTGGCCGCTAAGACGCCCGAAGCCAAGACCGAGCTGGGCGCGCAGTTCTTCAACCACGACACCCATCGCTCGTACAATGCGCTGGTGTGGGGTAACTTCAGCGAGGACAGCGGGCGCATAGAGGGCAACATCGGGCGCGACGAGCGCGACCGCCTGCGGATGGCGGTCTATCCTGCCGGCGGCGACGTCGGGAAGACAGCCGTCACCCACTATCGCATACTGGAACGCTACGGCTACACCACGCTCGTAGAGTGCCGGCTGGAGACAGGCCGCACCCACCAGATACGTGCCCATATGAAGCACATCGGCCATCCGCTCTTTGCCGACGAGCGTTATGGCGGCACTGAAATCCTGCGCGGCGAGCGCACCGCCAGCTATAAGGCCTATATCCAGAACTGCTTCAGGCTATGTCCGCGTCAGGCACTCCACGCCCGTACGCTGGGCTTCCGCCATCCGCGCACGGGGGAGCAGATGGACTTCAGCAGTGCGCTGCCAGCTGATATGCAGGCACTCATCGAGAAATGGAGAAAATACATCAAACAATAATAGTACACTATGAAAAAATTGAAACGTGACATCGCCATCGTCTGCGGTGGCGACTCTTCCGAGCACGACGTGTCGCTGCGCTCGGCACAGGGCCTCTACTCGTTCTTCGACAAAGAGCGTTACAACGTCTATATCGTCGACGTGAAGGGGCTGGACTGGCGCGTAGAGCTGCACGACGGGACTACCGTGCCCATCGATCGCAACGACTTTACGTTTGTCGAGAACGGCAAGGCCCGCCACTTCGACTATGCTTATATCACCATTCACGGCACCCCCGGCGAGAACGGCATCCTGCAGGGCTATTTCGACCTTATAGGCGTGCCCTACTCAACGAGCGGCGTGCTGGTCGAGGCAATGACATTCGATAAGTTCGTGCTCAACCAGTATCTGCGCGGCTATGGCGTGTCCGTGGCCGAGTCACTGCTCATCCGGCAGGGCTACGAGCAGCTGGTGAGCGACGACGAGGTGGAAGAGCGCATCGGGATGCCCTGCTTCGTCAAACCGGCCAACGACGGCAGCTCGTTCGGCGTGAGTAAGGTGAAGAATAAGGACCAGCTGGCACCGGCCATCCGTAAGGCGATGCTGGAGAGCTCGGACGTGATGGTAGAGCAGTATCTCGAGGGCACGGAGATTACGGTCGGGGTGTTTAAGACGAAGAAGCGCAGCGTCGTGCTGCCCATCACCGAGGTGGTCACCAACAACGAGTTCTTCGACTACGACGCCAAGTACAACGGTCAGGTACAGGAAATCACGCCTGCCCGCATTCCCGACGAGGTGGCGCGCCGCGCCAGCGAGCTGACCAGCCATATCTACGACATCCTGCACTGCAACGGCATCATCCGCATCGACTACATCATCTCAAAAGACGGTAAGATCTCAATGCTCGAGGTGAACACCACCCCGGGAATGACGGCCACCAGCTTCATTCCGCAGCAAGTCCGCGCCGCCGGCCTCACAATGACCGACGTCCTGACCGAGATTGTGGAAAACCAATTTAGTTGAGAATGGAGAGTTGGGAATGGAGAATTATGATTACTTGAAGTGCTTGTAATGCTGCCGCAAAAAGAGAATATCATACTGAACAAAGCGGATGCTTACACGGACCGTATTCTGAAGCTATACCAGTATCTGGCCGATGTGAAAGGCGAATATATCCTGTCCAAGCAGATACTGCGCAGTGGGACAAGTATTGGTGCCAATGTCTCTGAGAGCCGGAATGCTCAGGGCGCAAAGGACTTCGTCAACAAACTCAACATCGCACTGAAGGAAGCCGATGAGACAGACTATTGGCTGCGGAAACTGTGGCACGGCAATTATATCAATGACGTACAATACGACTCAATGCACCAAGACAATGAGGAGATTGTGAAGATACTGACAAAGATTATTAAGACAATGAAACAGAAGATAGGAAACAATGGAAGCAAGTAATCATAATTCTCCATTCTCAACTCTCAATCCTCAATTGGCGGATTTCCACGAAATCCGCCCTTATGAGGCGGGAGAGATGAAGCAGGCATTCGACGAGCTGCTGGCCGACCGCCAGTTCTCGCTGGTGATGAAAGGACTGGCACCGTGGCTGCCGAAGACGGCGCGCAACGGCCTGCTGCGACTGGCCTTTACGGGTGTGAAGACGCCGCTCGACTTCCAGAAGCGGTTTATGAAACCCGTCGTCAAGCATATCATCCGCCGCCATACCGACGGCTGTACCTTCGATGACAGTGCGCTCCGTCCTTCACCCTCCACTATTGACCCTTCTCCCCGCTACACGTTCGTCTCCAACCACCGTGACATCGTGCTCGACTCGGCATTCCTCGACGTGATGCTGGTCGATAAGGGCTATCCCACCACCGTGGAGATAGGCATCGGCGACAACCTACTCATCTATCCGTGGATCAAGCGGCTGGTGCGGATGAACAAAGCCTTCACCGTGCGCCGCGGACTGACACCCCACGAGATGCTGCGCTCCAGCCAGCTGATGAGCCGCTACATCCACTATGCCGTGACGCAGAAACAGGAGAATATCTGGATTGCCCAGCGCGAAGGGCGCGCCAAAGACTCTGACGACCGCACGCAGGAGTCGGTGCTGAAGATGCTGGCTATGGGAGCCGCCGACGATGTCAAGTCGCCTGCCGACCGCCTGCGCCCGCTGAACATCGTACCGCTGACCATCAGCTACGAGTACGACCCCTGTGACTACCTGAAGGCGCAGGAGATGCAGCAGAAGCGCGACAACCCTGCCTTCAAGAAGAGCCGGCAGGACGATCTGGACAATATGAAGACGGGCATCTTCGGCTATAAAGGCCGCGTGCACTACTGCTGCTCGCGCCCTCTCAACACGTGGATTGACACCATCGCCCAGCTGCCCAAGCAGGAGTTCTACGCGGCACTGGCTAAGGGCATCGACCGCGACATCCATCGGGGCTATAGGCTCTTCCCCGGCAACTACGTGGCACTTGACGAAACGCTTGAGACGCCGCTCTACGCCGACCGCTACACCGCCGAAGAGGCCGACACGTTCCATCGCTACATCGACGGTCAGCTGGCCAAAGTCACGCTGGCTCATCCCGACCGCGACTTCCTGCGTCATCAGATGCTGCTGATGTATGCCAATCCGCTAAGAAACTTTTTAAAGGTAAAAAAGTAAAAAGGTAAAAGGGTAAAAAAGTAAAAAAGGTAAAAAAGTAAAACGTGTAAAACAGAATGAAGATAGGAGAGATGAAAGCAATGGAGAGAACGCAAATCAAGCGAAGACTGGGTTGGAAGCGGCTTTCGCCCTTTTACCCTTTTACCTTTTTACCTTTTTACCCTTTTACCTTGTTACCCTTTTTCCCTTTTTCCCTTTTACCCTTTTTCCTTTTTACCCTTTTACCCTTTTTCCTTGTCGGCTGCGAGAGCGACAGCTACGATAAGGGCGAGGGCAAATACTCGCTGATGCAGGCCGACTTCGCAGAGCTGCAGGTCGACGCACAGCAGCAGGCCGTCAGCTTCACCACCGACGAGGGGGCAGCCTATACGCTCGTCAAGCCTGCTACGGCGCAGTGGATACAGACCGCCGACACCGTCTATCGCGCCCTTATATATTATAATAAGGTGGACGAGGCGCGGGCCGAGGTCGTCGCACTGGGCAATATGCCCACGATGCGGCCCGTTCCGTGGTGGCGGTTGGAAGAGGAGATGCCGTCCGACCCCGTCGGGCTGGAGAGCTCGTGGGTCAGCCGCGGCGGCAAGTACCTCAATCTTGGCTTGCTGCTCAGGACGGGGCAGGTAGACGGTGAGGATGGCATCCACACCATCGGTGTCGTACAAGACACGGTACTGCTGAACGATGACCGCACGCGTACGGCCGTCTACAGCTTCCGCCACGACCAGTCGGGTGTGCCCGAATACTACACCAACCGCCGCTACGTCAGCATTCTCATCCCCGACAGTGTCCCATTAGACACCGTCCGCCTTTCCATCGTCACCTACGACGGCCTGCAGCAGAAGGTCTATCCATTGTAGTGGATGGTATTCAGGAATGGATTATAGTAAAATCCCCGCCAGCACATACCGAAGTGCTGGCGGGGAGTTTCTTATGCTTGACAGATGAGCTGGGCTATGGCATCATAGCCTTACTCCTTCGTTCTTTACGTTGATGTAGAATGGGGTTTTGAAGGGACGGTTCTCCCATTCCTTGCGCAGGATGACCATCGGGCTGATTTGCACACCAGTGGCCCATTCAATGTCGTATAGTGGATTGACAATGGCATCGCGCCTGTCCCAGTCCATCTTGTCGCCGTCCATCAAGATGAGCACATCAATGTCGCTGTCTGGTCGTGCGTCGCCGCGAGCCTCCGAGCCATACAGAATGGCCGTAGCTGTAGGGTCGGTGCGGTTGACTGCATCTTTGATTTGTCTGACAATCTGGGGTCGTTTCATTGCTGTCTCTGTTTTGTTCTGCTGCAAAAATACAATA
>JAFUZD010000067.1 GCA_017476785.1 Prevotella sp.
AAGCACTGACACCGATAGCGGCCAGTGCCCAAAGAAGAAGTAGCGAAATGCGTTTCATTGTAGCGGTATCATTTGATTTATTGCACAAAGATACGAATAATTCTTAATTCTTAATTCTTAATTCTCAATTAATTTGTATCTTTGCACGTATCAAAGCAAGCAAGGACAAATGATGGACGAGGATTTTGACATCAGACAGGAGCAGACATCCAGCTCGGAGAAAGACTTCGAGAACGCCCTGCGGCCGCTGTCGTTCGGCGACTTCAGCGGGCAGCAGAAGGTGGTGGAGAATCTGGAGGTGTTTGTCGAAGCGGCCAAGTACCGTGGCGAACCGCTGGATCACACCCTGCTGCACGGCCCTCCCGGACTGGGCAAGACGACGCTGTCGAACATCATTGCCAATGAGCTGGGTGTGGGGTTCAAGATTACCAGCGGCCCCGTGCTGGACAAGCCGGGCGACTTGGCAGGTATCCTGACCTCGCTGGAGCGGAACGACGTGCTTTTCATCGACGAGATTCACCGGCTTTCGCCCGTCGTCGAGGAGTATCTCTACTCGGCAATGGAGGACTACCGCATTGACATAATGATAGACAAGGGCCCCTCGGCGCGCTCCATACAGATAGACCTCAACCCCTTCACACTGGTGGGGGCTACGACGCGCAGCGGCCTGCTGACGGCTCCGCTGCGTGCCCGCTTCGGCATCAATATGCATCTGCAATACTACGAGCCGGAGACGTTGCAGAAGATTATCCGTCGCTCGGCCAGCATCCTGCGCGTCCCCATCACCGACGATGCGGCCATCGAGATAGCCCGTCGCAGCCGCGGTACGCCCCGCATTGCCAACGCCCTGCTGCGCCGCGTGCGCGACTTTGCCCAAGTAAAGGGAACGGGGCGCATTGACACCGACATCACCAAGCTGTCGCTCACGGCACTGAACATCGATCAGTACGGACTGGACGAGATAGACAACCGCATCCTGCTCACCATCATCGACAAGTTTCGCGGCGGCCCCGTGGGCATCTCTACCATTGCCACGGCCATCGGCGAGGATGCCGGAACGGTGGAGGAGGTCTACGAGCCGTTCCTCATTATGGAGGGATTTATCAAGCGTACGCCCCGCGGACGGATGGTGACAGAGCTGGCCTACAAGCACTTCGGCCGCAATCCGTATGCAGGAAATATTATGCAACCCAATTTGTTTGAATGACCTCTTGCCCCCTAAGTTAGGGGACCACAGGGGTCTGAACAAGGAAACTGTGATATGAAAGGCAATGTAACCAACAATGACGGTCATTCAGCCCCCCAACTCCCTCACTTAGGGGGCTTGGAAAGGACTGGCGTATTCGTCGGGTCGTTCGACCCCTTTACCATCGGTCACGACTCCATCGTGCGCCGCGCGCTGCCGCTGTTCGACCGGCTGGTCATCGGCGTGGTAGGCGACCAAGTGCACAAGCCCGGGCTGACACCGGCCGCGGAGCGTATGGCCGCCATCAGCACCCTCTATGCCAACGAGCCTCGTATCGACGTGAAGCCCTACTACGGGCTGGCTGTTGACTTTGCCAAGGCAGAGGGAGCCCACTATATTATAAAAGGTGTGCGGTCGGCGAAAGACTTTGAGTATGAGCGCGAGCAGGCCGACATCAATCGCCAGATAGGCGGCATTGAGACGCTTCTACTCTATGCCGAGCCGCAGCTGAGCAGCGTCTCGTCGTCGATGGTGCGCGAGCTGATGCACTTCGGGGCGGATGTCTCGCCATTCCTTCCCACCCAAAAAGAAAAGCAATGATTACTTATCAGGCAGAAAACGTGAAGTTCCCCGCTATCCGCCGCCGCGACACTACGGCGTGGATCAGGCGTGTGGCCCAGACCTACGGAAAGAAAGTGGGCGAAGTGGGCTATCTGTTCGTAGACGACGAGAAGATTCTCGAGGTGAACCGCGAGTATCTGGGTCACGACTATTATACCGACATCATTACGTTCGACTATGACGAAGGCGATACCATCAACGGCGACCTCGTCATCTCGCTCGACACCGTGCGCTCCAATGCAGCACTCTTCCAGAAGTCCTATGAAGAGGAGCTGCACCGCGTCATTATCCACGGCATCCTGCATCTCTGTGGGCTCAACGACAAAGGCCCCGGTGAGCGTGAGCTGATGGAGGAAGCCGAGAACCGCGCATTGGCACTCCGATGAGGACAAGAAAGGAGGAAATGATGGAGACTTCAATGAGAAAACGAATCATCTTTCTGTTGCTTCTGCTGAGCGCAGTGGCTCAGCTGTATGCCGCAAAGACGGCGTATGCCATTTGGTGCAGCGGCAACAAGACGCTCTACTTCACGTATTCCAATGCGTCGCTTGCTAAGGGCGGGACGTATGAGGGGCAGACCATCACCGGCCTGTGGAGCGGTGATAAGGTGCTGCGGTCGGGAACGAGTGCACCGGGATGGAATATGACGGTGCGCGAGACGATGGAGCGTGTGGTGTTTGCTGCCGACTTTGCAGAGGCCAAGCCTGCCAGTCTGCGCAGTTGGTTCTATTTCTGCACACGACTGACCCGTATCGAAGGGCTGGACCACCTGAACACAGCTTCCGTAACGAATATGCAGAGCACGTTCGACAGCTGTTCCGCCCTGACCCAGCTCGACCTTTCTACGTTCAGCACGTCGAACGTGACGACGATGAACAGTATGTTTGCCGACTGCACGCAGCTGGCTTCCGTACGGCTTGACGGCTTTACTACGCCAAAGCTGGAGTCGACGTTCAAGATGTTTGCCAACTGTGTGTCACTGGTCAGTGTCGACCTGAGTAGCTTTGCCACGTCGTCGGTCAGCTCAATGGGCTATATGTTCAGTGGCTGTTCCGCGCTGCGGACTATCGGCGTGAGCAGCAAATGGCGCACAGACAGGGCTGTCGGTCAGGAGATGTTTGAAGGATGCTTCAGTCTTGTCGGTGGTGCCGGGACGCAGTTCAATGCCAGCCACGTAGACATTGCCTATGCCCATATTGACGGTGGTGAGGCCAATCCGGGCTATCTGACGGGCATTGAGCCGTCGGGCATTGGGGAGACTACGGAGAGGACGGGCAGTCGGTCTGGTATTGCCTATGACTTGCGGGGAATGCGCGTGGCCAATCCGCTGCATAAGCTCTGCATCATCAATGGCAAGAAGGTGGCAGCCGGACGGAACAAGAAATAGGAGAAGGCACGGCTTGCTGCCCGCCGCGAAGGCACCAAAAGAAAGAGCGGATGCACCATCACGTGCATCCGCTCCCTTTATTTTCGGTCCGCAGGGGCCGTCTTTACTCGTAGACGGTGCCCTTTACCGGCTCAGCATACCAGTCCTGATTGGTGTTGCTGTCCTGTACCCAAAGCGGGAAGCGCGGATAAGCCGTCTTGATATTGGTGCGCTCGGTAGCCCACTTGTAGCTGGTGGGCACGCAGATCTTCTGCGGAGCCTTGCCAGCCTCGGCCTTCAGCACGTCGACAGCACCATTGTTCTCTACCGTAACGGGGATGTTGTTGATGTTATAATCGAAGTTGCCCTCTACGCTGACGATGGCTACGGGAACGCGCTTCTGGCCCACGGTGGTGTTGACCATATCGGTCTTGCCTACCTGCAGTGCCTCGTGTACCTCAACGCCAGCCACCTTCAGCGGCAGCGTACCGCCGGCAGCCTGAATGGTAATAACGGTGTGGTCCCACTCGAAGTGAGCATCGAACACTACGTCGTTGAAGTCGAAGTCGCCGATGGTGCCGAGGTCCTCAGCAATCACGCGCTGGGCATCGGTATAGATTCCCGGGCAGATACGTACCACCCAGTCGTTGTAGTAGCCGTCGGCCTCAATCTGCTTGTCGGCATCCTGTCCGTGTGCCTCGAAGTCGAAGCCCAGATAGTACCAGCCTGCCAGACGCTCGTCAATCTGCTCGCCGGGGATGATGACGTAGTTAGAGTAGGTCTCAGCGTCGAGCGAGTTGTGATAGCTGAAGAAAGCCGTACCACCGTTCACTACGAATGCAATCTCGTCGCTGTATTTGTCCGTATTGCTGGTGTACACCTCTTTCATCTTCACGTCGCCGCCAGCATTGAAGTTCTCGATGTGGTCGTTCTCCTCAGCGCTCTTGCCGCCGTGCAGGAAGTTCATATTGGGGCCATACTCCGAGCAGCCCACCTCCTGAATGAAGTAGTCCGACCAGTTGACGCTCACGCCCTTAGAGAGCTTCGTCGTGGCAAAGTAGTTCATCACCACCTCTTTCTCGTCCAGCACTTCCGTTCCCACGGGCTTGGGCACGTTGACCTTGGTATACCACTCGTTGGCGTTCGAGCTCATCGAGCGCGTAACGGCAGCACGCGAGCTTTCGCCGAATCCCCAAGTCTGCTTGGAGTCAATCTGACCGAAGTTCTGCACGAACTTGGCCTCATACTGTGCCAGCTTCTGAGCGGCAGCCTCGTCGTAGAGGTTGGTCTCCTTTGAGCAGCTGGTGGCTACGAAACCGATGGCCAGTGCAACTGCTGCACTCATCAAATAGTTCTTTTTCATACGTTCGTTTCTATTTTTTTTAATGGTTTTGTGATTTACTGACAGGTTTTCGTTGCAAAATTAGTGATAATTGTAATACGTGTGTACGCGAACGACGTTAAAAGACGTTAATGCGATGGTAGGTATATCAAAAAGTGCAGTATTTATATCAAAAAAGAACCCTCCCCGCTCCATTATGGACAGAGTGGGGAGGGATTTTTAGGCCTTTCGGGCTTGTTTACTTCACAATCACCTTCTTGCCGCCGATGACGTAGATGCCGCGGAGACCGTTGAGGCTCTTCGTCTGCTGGCGAACCAGACGGCCGTCGATAGCATAGACATCGAACGGCTGACCGTTGGCGATGATGCTCTGGATGGCCGTTGCCGTAGCACTGACGGTGACGGGCGACGACTCAGTACCGTCGGTATAGACAGCCGTAATCTGGTAGCTGTAAGTGTTCTCGCCGAATTCCAGCTCGTTGTCAGTGAACTCGGTTGCCGTGGTCTCAGCCAGCAGCTCGCCGTCGCGATAGATGCGATACTTCTCTACCTCGCCTGCGCTCTGACCGCCAACCTCATAGACGATGTTGTCCAGTCCGAAGTAGCCAGCATCGTCGTAAGAAGTAGCGTGGCGGATGACGAAATACTTGGCACCTGCAGGCAGGCTGGCCGTCTTTGTTGTCCAGCTTTCGCCATACTCTCTGAATTCCTCCACCATTGTCCATACGCTCTCGTCGGTAGCGTCGTTGGTGGTCGTAGAGTAGAGCACCTGATAGCGCTCTCTGCCTTCATCGTAACCCTCGGGGAGTACGTCGAACTTAATGATTTGGGCATTGCCCGAGAGCTCGGGGCTGATGAGCCAGTCGTTACTGGTGGAGCTACCCCACTGAGA
Organism: Prevotella sp.; assembly: GCA_017476785.1. GTDB lineage: Bacteria > Bacteroidota > Bacteroidia > Bacteroidales > Bacteroidaceae > Prevotella. The sequence continues at coordinate 5,408 of JAFUZD010000067.1, forward strand.
AAAGAGGAACTGTCCGTCGGCAGTGACGCTGTTATAGCCGTTGGGACGTACGTAGTAGCCATACGATCCGCTGGCTTTGTAGATGCCCCATTCACCAATCTCTCCCGTAGCAGAAGCACCGATGGCATAGGTCTCGAAGTCTTCGGTCACGGTCTCGGCCTGTACCTCGTTGCTCGGCTCACCCCAGCTCAGGGTCACCGCGTCGTCCTCTACCTGTGCTGCCACGTCGGTCACGGTGGGCACGGTGCGTGCTTCCAGTGCCACTTCGGCGGTAGCCACATTGTCGTCGGTATTGCCGTCGTCGGCCAGTGTCACCTCAGCCTTTATCTCCAGCGACTCCTCCGTGCTGAGCAGCGGAGCAGTGAACTCGTAGGTCTGCTCAGCGTTGGTGAGCGATGCCAGTGGCTTGCCGATGGTCAGGTTAGCCAGCTCCTCGTCGCCTGCAGTCAGCTTCAGCTTGTAGGAGTCGACGGTCTCGTCGCCCTTGTTCTTCACGACTACGGTCACGTTAGCCTTATTGCCGGCAGTCACCTTTGCAGGTGCTTTCAGCTCGACAGCCAGATCCTTCGGAGCGAGGTCGCCGACGAAGATGTCGTCAACGAAGAGCTGTGCATAGCCGTATCCATAGATGTCGGCAAAGGCAAATACAACCTGAATGGACGACTCGTCTTTATAGGCAGAGAGGTCGACCTTCTTGGTGTGCCAAGTAGCGAAGTCGGTATTGGTGTTCAGGTCGGTGGCCTCGATGACGTCGAACGTACCGTCGGCCTTCTTTACGAATACATAGGCTCCACCCGAATTGGAGTTGTAGCGCAACTTGTAGACCAGCTTTGGAGCTGTGGTGCCTGCCAGCGAAATCTTACCCGTAGAGAACGACAGCGTGTCGCCATAGTAGGTCTGCATAAACAGGCAGCTACCATCTTCAGATGACGAAGAGAAGCCGATGCCAGCATAGCCGTAATTCACGCCGCTTCCACTGCGGTAAAGCTCAGCAAAAGGATAGGAAATGTTGTTTCCGTCAAAGCTCTCTACAAACGGAGCCTCATAGGGCTTTCCAATGGTAAGTATGTTGCTCCACGTGGACTGTCCGATACCCGACTCGTTTTCTGCGTCTACTGCAAAGTAGATCAGCTGCTGGTCGCCGTCCTCAGTGTCGATGTCGACGTTCCATTCCGTCTGACCCACGAACGATGCCACCTCCACGTTGTTATTGTTGACGACGGTGTACTTCAACTGTTCGGGGAAGTAGACTTTGCCGTGGTGATAGGGCTCGGGGGCATCCCACTTCAGCTTCAGTCCGCTCTCAGTCTTCGACAGCACGGGCGAATCCAACTGGAGCATCGGCTGGTCCAGACCGATGAACTCGGTAATCTGAGCAGCCTTGCCCTCACCATAGGTGTCGCTGTAAGGAATGATGGTGTAGGTATAGCTGCGGGGCACCTCATCGATATAGCTATCCTCGAACGAGAAGTCCTGTCCGATGTTGACGCGGCGGATGTCGGCCAGCAGCTCATCGTCGGAGGCCGGCTGAATGGCGGTGCGGGCACCACGAATAATCTTCACACCGCTAATCTCGGTCAAGTCGCCACCGGCCAGATTGACGGCCGGAGCGGTGAACTTCACCGTAGCCTTAGCAGCACCTGTTGCCTCGGGAACAATCTCCAGATTGGTTACCTCGCCCGGAGCATTGGGGTCGGGACCCACTTTCACGGAGACGTTGCGGACGAAGACCTGACCTTCGTACGCGTCGCTCACCTCGTGGATGCCAAAGTAGTAGTTGCCAGTCTCAGTGACGGTGACCTCGGCTTCCTTTGTGAAGAAGTCTGCCGTCATCGTACCCGTGCTGAACTCAAACTTCTCGAGGAGCGTAGTGGTCATTCCCTCTACGGTGGGAGCCGTGCCGAACTTCACTTCGAGTGCCTCGGTATAGCCAGTGCCATTACCGCGGGTCTCGAAAGAGAAGACGTACACATTGCCAGCCTCCAGATGGATGGCCGGGGTGATGAGCCAGTCGTCGCCGCCGTTGTCGCGGTTGGCCGAATAGCGGTAGCGCGCACCCGTAGCGACCGAGTACCAAGCCCACTGTCCACTATAATTGACGCGTGAGGTACCCCCACCATCGTTGTTAGCATCGATGACGGTGAATTCGTCGAACGATGCCTGCGAGTCGAATGCCCACGAAGCGGGCACGTTGTAGACTTCGCTTGATGCGCGGCGCGGCGCATTCTTGGTGATGGCACGCTGGGGCACTGCAAACTGCTGGAACAGCGCATTGTCAACAGACAACGGCTGCACGCGGTTGGTCTTCACGAGCCCCTGTGCGTTAGCAGAGAGGGTTATCCCCCCCACCAAGAGAATCAGAGATAAAAGTTTCTTCATACTCGTTTAGTTTTTAAAGATGATGATTAATTATAAATATTACTTATTCTGTTCTGACAAAGCGAATGATTTAGGGGGCAAAGTTAAACAAATTCTTTGAAATCAGCAAAAAATCGTTGCATTTTATCGCGGTTATCCTGCATTTTCTTTCATTTCCTCGTTTTTAAGGGCCTCGTAGGCATCCGAGTTTGGCTCAATATGTAATAATGCCTTTGGTGCGCAGGAAGCGAATGACGGCGTGGCGGATGCTGTCGAGGCCAAAGTCGTCGGGGTTGACCTCGTTGAGTGGTATCCACAGGCACTCGGCTGCATCGTCGCTGGCGTGGAGCGGCGTATGGCTGTCGATACGGATCAGGAAGTCCATATCCAGTGTGTGTATGCCCATCCCGCTGTACTGGTAGACGTTAGGGCTGGAGTAGAGATAACTGATCTGCTCTGGCCTGACGTGCAGTCCTGTTTCCTCGCGTAGCTCGCGAATCATTCCTTGCTCCACCGTCTCGTCCATATCGCAGAATCCGCCCGGCAGGTCCAGCGTGCCGCGTGCCGGTTCTTTGGCGCGGCGCACGGCCAACAGCTCGTTGTGCTCGTTGACGATGAGTGCAGCCGTGGCGGCGCAGGGGTTGGCATAGTACACAAAGCCGCACTCCTCGCACCGCTTGCTCTTAAAATCGTTCTCTACGAACTGCCTGCTGCCACACGAAGGGCAAAACCTGAACTTTTCTAAAGGATGCATTTTCTTTAATTGAGAGTTGAGAGTTGAGAATTGAGAATTATGATTAGTGAATGCGCAGCATCAATCGCAGACTCAGCCCTTTGGAACTAATCATAATTCTCCATTCTCAACTCTCAATTCTCCATTTGAATAATTCTCAACTCTCAACTCTCAACTTTCAATTTAGAAAGAATTTACCAGTTGTCCGTTCGGAATGGGAAGAGGGGGAGACCACCGGCATTGGCCAGATTGCCCAGCTGCCAGTTGCGGAAGCAATAGCGAACGGCCACAGGCTGCTTCACCTCCTCGCTCACCAGCACGATGGCTTCATCCCAGTAGCCACCGCCCGGCCGCCAGAAGTGCTGTGCCTTAGCAGGATGGAACACCTTATCCTCGCCAGCCACTTCGAAACCTTCGATGCCCTCGAAACGGCTGATGGCACCGGCATCGTCTTTCAGATGGATGAACACCGAGTCCTGTCGCACCGTCATATCCTTATACGAAGGTGCGTCGCAGATGATGCGCTTCATTCCGTACGTCTTGTTCAGTGCGAGGAATGCCAACCGCTGGCCTATCTTCTGCTTCTGGGCGGGGTGTATCTGTGTCTGCTCGTAAGGCAGCACGCAGTCGTTGGTCGACACCAGTGCGCTGTTGGGAATGAGCTGGGCGGCGCGCCACTGCTGCTCGCGCAGCCGTGCGCCCCAGTCGGCCTCGGCATTGTCGTACCAATAAGGGGCTATCTGTACGAAGTAGAACGGGATGTCGCCCAGTCCGAACTGCTCGCGCCACTGCTTCACCAGCAGTTGCAGGCGGTCGCTGTACTGATTGCCTGGGTCGCCCACGTTCGAGCAGCCCTGATAGAACAGGATGCCCTTCACCGTGTAGTTCAGTATTGGGTTGAAGGTGCCGTTGCCCCAGAGCAGTGAGCGGTGATAGTCCCACTCCGGCCAGCGTGCCACAATGGCCAGCGAGTCAGTGGGGTCGGTGGTGTGCTGCTGCAGGTTTTCCTTCGTCAGCCAGCTCTCCACACGCGTGCCGCCTTTGTTGGCCTCTATCAGTCCGATGGGGATGTCCAGCGCGCGGTTCATCAGCTGGGCAAAGAAGTAGCCCGAGGCCGAGAATTCGCCAACCGTCTCCATTCCGCACTCACGCCACGCACATTGTGCGTCTTCGAGCGGCGTCATCGACATTACCGACGGAATCTTCACCGAGCGCACCTGCCGCGGCCCGGCGGCGTTGATCAGTTCCAGATTGAAGTCCTGCACCGGGCACTGGCCGAATCCTTTCACCGGCATCTCCATATTCGACTGTCCGGCGCATACCCATACCTCGCCTGCGAGTACATTATTAATAGTGACGGCTCCGTCGCCATCGTTCAGCGTGATGCTTAGCGGCTCGTACGAGGCGGCCGGCGTCTTCACCCGCAGCAGCCAGCGTCCGTCGGCATCGGCCTTTGCCGTTGCTTTCTCTTTCGACCACGACACTTGTGCTTTCACCGTGCTTCCCGGCCGTGCCCAGCCCCAAAGCCGTGCTTCCGTCTGCTGTTGCAGCACCATTCCGTCGCCCACGATGTGGGGCAGCTTCACCTTTGCGGCGGCCGTCAGCGCTACCAGCGCCGCTGCCGTCATCACCATTAGTCTCTTCATCTTTTCTATTGTTTTTTAATTATGTTTATTAAATCAATGTTTCTCAGGGCCGGAGCGGCCGTTCCGCGCTCCTCCCTTAATGGGTCATTAGGTTCGTTGTGAGTGCAAATATAGCATTTTTTTCGGATTCCGTCACTATTTCTGAGGCAGAATAACATTTTTGTTTTTTTATGTCCTCGTCTCTGCTCCCCCTACCTCTCGCCCTCCAGCGCTCGTAAAAGCAAAAGTTAAGAAAACCAAAAATCTAATATATATATAAGGTGTAAGCGAAACTTTTCACTACTTTTGCAGCCAAAATTATAGAAAAGAGCGATTATGCAGAAGAATTTAGTGATAGTAGAGTCGCCTGCAAAGGCTAAAACCATTGAGAAGTTTCTGGGCAGCGACTACAAAGTGATGTCGAGCTACGGGCACATCCGTGACCTGAAGAAAAAGGAGATGAGCATCGACACCCAGACGTTGGAGCCCGAATACGAAATTCCGGAAGAGAAGCAAAAACTGGTTAAGGAACTGAAACAACAGGCCAAAAAGGCAGAGAAAGTGTGGCTGGCCAGCGATGAGGACCGCGAGGGAGAAGCCATCTCGTGGCATCTGTGCGAGGTGCTGGGGCTGGACGAGGAGAAAACGAACCGCATCGTGTTCCACGAAATCACCAAGCCCGCCATCCTCGAAGCCATTGAGCATCCGCGCCATCTGGATATGAATCTGGTCAACGCCCAGCAGGCCCGCCGCGTGCTGGACCGTCTGGTGGGCTTCAAGCTGTCGCCCGTGCTGTGGCGCAAAGTGAAGCCGGCACTCTCTGCCGGACGCGTGCAGAGTGTGGCCGTGCGCCTCATCGTGGAGCGCGAACGCGAGATACAGGCTTTCAAGAGCGAGCCGTTCTACAGCGTCAGTGCCATCTTCGCCATTGAGCATCCTGACGGTTCGCATACGGAGGTGAAAGCCCTGCTGGACAAGCGACTGAAGACACACGAGGAAGTGGAAGCCTTCTTGGAGCAGTGCCGCGAGGCTACCTTCCGCGTCAGCTCAGTGCAGAAGAAGCCAATGAAGCGTACGCCGGCACCGCCTTTCACCACGTCGACCCTGCAGCAGGAAGCCGCCCGCAAACTGGGCTTCACCGTGAGCCAGACGATGATGGTGGCCCAGCATCTGTATGAGAGCGGTCGCATCACGTATATGCGAACCGACTCGGTGAATCTGTCGGGGCTCTGCATCAATGCCGCTAAGGAAGAAGTGAAGCGGCTCTATGGTGAACAATACAGTAAGGTGCGCCAGTATCGCACACACTCAAAGGGCGCACAAGAGGCCCACGAGGCCATACGTCCTACCTATATGAACCAGACCGAGATAGAGGGTACGGCACAGGAGCGCCGCCTCTACGAACTCATCTGGAAACGTACGGCCGCCAGTCAGATGGCTGATGCCGAGCTGGAGAAGACGACGGTCGTCATAGGTATTGAGAACGGCGAGCAGAAAACGGAGGGTGCACAGTTTGTGGCCACCGGCGAGATTGTGAAGTTCGACGGATTCCTCAAAGTGTACCGTGAGTCCGTAGACGACGAGGAGGTGCTCGACGACGAGAGCGGCCATCTGCTGCCGCCGCTGAAAGCCGGTCAGCCGCTGACACGCCGCGAGATTCTGGCCACCGAACGCTTCTCGCAGGGGCCGCTGCGCTACACCGAGGCCTCGCTGGTGCACAAGCTGGAGGAACTGGGCATCGGTCGCCCGTCGACCTACGCCCCGACCATCTCAACCATCCAGCAGCGCGACTACGTGCACAAAGGCGACAAGAAAGGCGAGGAGCGCACGTACACCATCGATACGCTGAAAGGCAAGCAGATAACGCAGAAGACACGGAAAGAGATGGTGGGCTCGGACAAAGGCAAGCTGCTGCCGACCGACATCGGAACCGTGGTGAACGACTTCCTGATGGACAACTTCAAAGAGATAATGGACTACAATTTCACGGCTAAGGTGGAGCAGGACTTCGACAAGATAGCCGAGGGCAAGGAGAAGTGGACGCAGATGATGAAGACGTTCTACACCAGCTTTGAACCCACGGTGGAGCAGACGATGAACGCCCGCTCAGAGCATAAGGCCGGTGAGCGGCAGTTGGGCACCGACCCCAAGACGCAAAAACCCGTGTTTGTGAAGATAGGTCGCTTTGGCCCAGTGGTGCAGATAGGGACGGCCGACGACAACGAAAAACCGCAGTTTGCCCAGCTGCCGGCCGACAAGAGTATGGAGACCATCACGCTCGACGAGGCACTGGAGCTGTTTAAGCTGCCCCGCACGGTGGGCATCTACGAGGGCGAGCCCGTCGTTATCGGCGCAGGCCGGTTCGGTCCCTACATCCTGCACAAGAAGAAATACACCTCGCTGCCGAAGGGTGCCGATCCGATGAGCGTCACGCTGAGCGAGGCCACCGACCTCATCAACGAGAAGCGCCAGCAGGAGCAGCGACGCCATCTGAAGCAGTTTGCCGAAGACGCCAAGCTGGAGGTGCTCAATGGCCGCTACGGTCCCTACATCGCCTACGACGGTAAGAACTACCGCCTGCCGAAGGCAATGCACGAGCGCGCCGCCGAACTGACGTACGACGAGTGTATGAAGATAGTGAAGAAATGAGACGCATCATCCTGATAGGCTATATGGGCTCGGGCAAGACGACGGTGGGTAAGGCACTGTCGAAGGAACTGGGCATTATGTTCTACGACCTCGACTGGTATATTGAGAGCCGGATGCGCAAGACCGTGGCCCAGCTGTTTGCCGAACGCGGCGAGGAGGGATTCCGCAAGATAGAATACAATATGCTGCACGAGGTAGCCGAGTTTGAAAATGTTATCATCAGCTGCGGCGGCGGTACGCCCTGCTTCTTCGACAACATAGACTACCTGAATCAGCAGGGCGACGTGGTGTACCTGAAGGCACGCCCCGACGTGCTATACCAGCACCTGCTGATGGGAAAGGTAGAGCGGCCGCTCATCAAAGGCAAGAGTCCCGAAGAGTTGATTGCCTACATCGAGGAGCAGCTGCAGAAGCGCGAGCCATTCTACGCAAAAGCTAAATACACGCTCGACGTCAGCCTGATGGAAGACTATGACAAGATAAAAATCAGCGTGGCTAAACTGAGGGAAATACTGAATATATGAAAAAGTGGACTATTGAAGACTCTAAGGAGCTCTACAACATCAACGGGTGGGGCACATCCTACTTTGGCATCAACGCCGAAGGCAACGTCTACGTGACACCCTGTAAGGACGGAACGCAGATTGACCTGCACGAAGTGATGGACGAATTGGCACTGCGCGACGTGCAGTCGCCCGTGCTGCTGCGCTTCCCCGACATTCTTGACAATCGTATCGAGAAGACCAGTAGCTGCTTCAAGAAGGCTGCCGAGGAATATGGCTATAAAGGCGAGAACTTCATCATCTATCCCATCAAGGTGAACCAGATGCAGCCGGTGGTGGAAGAAATCATCTCGCACGGCCGCAAGTTCAACCTCGGTCTGGAGGCTGGCTCCAAGCCCGAGCTCCACGCCGTCATCGCCGTGCAGTGCCAGAGCGACTCGCTCATCATCTGCAACGGCTATAAGGATCAAAGCTACATTGAGCTGGCCCTGCTGGCCCAGAAGATGGGCAAGCGCATCTTCATCGTAGTGGAGAAACTGAATGAGCTGGAGCTGATAGCCAAAGTGGCCAAGAAGCTGAATGTAAAGCCCAACCTCGGTATCCGTATCAAACTGGCCAGCAGTGGTAGCGGTAAGTGGGAGGAGAGCGGCGGCGACGCCTCGAAGTTCGGTCTCACCAGTTCGGAGCTACTTGAGGCATTGGAACTGCTCGACAAGAAAGATATGCGCGACAGCCTGCGGCTGATACACTTCCACATAGGTAGCCAGATAACGAAGATAAGGCGCATACAGGCAGCCCTGCGCGAGGCTTCGCAGTTCTACATCCAGTTGCACAAGATGGGCTATAACGTAGACTTCGTAGACTGCGGCGGCGGACTGGGCGTGGACTATGACGGTACGCGCTCGCCCTCCAGCGAGAGCTCGGTGAACTACAGCATTCAGGAGTATGTCAACGACTGTATCTATACCTTTGTCGATGCGGCCGACAAGAACCAGCTGCCCCATCCAAACCTCATTACCGAGAGCGGTCGCTCGCTGGCTGCCCATCACTCGGTGCTGGTCATCGACGTGCTCGAAACGGCCTCGCTGCCCGAGATGCCTGAGGAGTTTGAACCCGACGAGGACAGCCACCAGCTGGTGAAGGATCTCTACGAGATATGGGATAACCTGTCGCCGCGTAACGTGCTCGAAGACTGGCACGACGCGGAGCAGATACGCGAAGAGGTGCTCGACCTCTTCACCCACGGTATCGTGGACTTGAAGACACGTGCCGAGATAGAGGCAATGTACTGGAGCGTGTGTCACGAGATTCACGCCCTGACCAAGAGCCTGAAGCACATACCCGAAGAGCTGATGAACATCGACAAGCTGCTGGCCGACAAGTATTTCTGCAACTTCTCGCTGTTCCAGAGCCTGCCCGACTCGTGGGCCATCGACCAGCTGTTCCCCATTCTGCCCATCCAGCGCCTCGGCGAGCGACCCACGCGGTCGGCCACGTTGCAGGACATCACGTGCGACTCGGACGGCAAGATAACCAACTTCGTCACCAACCGTAACAACTCGCATATCCTGCCTGTACACACGCTGCGGCGCAATGAGCCCTACTACTTGGGCGTGTTCCTCGTAGGAGCCTATCAGGAGATTCTGGGCGATATGCACAATCTCTTCGGCGATACAACGGCCGTGCACATATCGGTGAAGGACGGCCACTATCACGTAGACCAGATATTCGACGGAGAGACCGTAGCCGAGGTGCTCGACTACGTGCAGTACGACCCCAAGAAGCTGGTGAGACAGCTGGAAATCTGGGTGGCCAAGAGCGTGAAGCAGGGCAAGATTTCGCTGGAGGAGGGTAAGGAGTTCCTGAGCAACTACCGCTCCGGCCTTTACGGATATACCTATTTGGAATAAGCAATAAGAGCCCTCGGAATCCCTCCGGGGGCTCTTATTGTCTCCACCCCAAAGGCAATGCTGTGGTGCTATGAGGCTTCTGTGACGATGCTGCGAAGACCTCGTAGGATGTTAAAAAAACACAGATGATGGGCTGAGACCGCCCGATTCTTGCCGAAATGTAGTATCTTTGTGGGGGGAATTTCCTCACAATCTAACAAAACGGAAGATAAGAAGATGAAAGAGAGACTGACCATCGTGAAAGTGGGCGGTGCCGTGGTCGAGGACGAGGCACAGCTGGCACGGCTGCTGAAGGACTTTGCAGCCATCGAAGGAAGAAAGGTGCTGGTGCACGGCGGCGGGCGACGTGCCACGCAGATGGCCCAGCGACTGGGCATAGAGAGCCGGATGGTAGACGGAAGACGCATCACGGACGGTGCAATGCTGGAGGTGGTGACAATGGTCTACGGTGGACTGGTGAACAAGCAACTGGTGGCTCGCCTGCAGGCTTGTGGCATTAATGCACTGGGGCTGACTGGAGCCGATGCCAACGTGATAAGTAGCCATAAACGACCGCTGAAGGACGGCGTGGACTATGGGTTCGTGGGCGACGTAGACCGGGCTGACGGCGAGCAGCTGAGCCGGTTGATAGAGGCGGGCATCACACCTGTGATGGCACCACTGACGCACGACGGTGCAGGTTGCATACTGAATACCAATGCCGATACCATTGCCTCGGAGACCGCTAAGGCACTGGGCAGCCACTACGAGGTGACGCTCATTTACGCCTTCGAGAAGCCGGGTGTGCTGAGTCGGCCCGACGATGACACGTCGGTCATTCCCGAGATTACGCGCGCGCGTTATATAGAATATGTGGGGCAGGGCATCATCTCGGGTGGGATGATTCCAAAAATCGACAATGCACTCGCGGCCGTAGATGCCGGTGTGGCACAGGTCATTATCACCCGGGCCGACGCCATCGACGGGCATCACGGCACCGTCATACGCTGAGAAAAACAGAAAAAATCGCTGTCCGTTGTAACTTTTACGTTTCCCAATCGTCGTTATATATAGAGAGGATGAAAAAAATCAGTTTCCGCACCGACGTACTGCCGCTGAAGAACGAGCTCTTTCGGGTGGCACAGCGCATCACTCTCAATCGCGAGGAGGCCGAGGACGTGGTGCAGGAGACGATGATAAAGGTGTGGAACCGGCGTGAGAGCTGGGAGGAGATAGAGAATATCGAAGCTTTCTGCCTCACCATCTGCAGAAACTTGGCACTCGACAAGACACGGCGGATGGACAATCGGAACCCCTCACTCGAGGCCACGCGCACCGATGCTGCTGACGGCAGTTATGGTGCAGACCCCGAAGAACAGGCCATACAGCGCGACCGCATCAGGCTGGTGAGGCGATTGATAGACCGGCTGCCAGAGAAGCAGCGCAGCATAATGCAGTTGCGCGACATCGAGGGGAAGAGCTATCGCGACATAGCACAGTTGCTCAGTATCACTGAGGAACAGGTGAAAGTGAACATCTTCCGGGCACGGCAAAGCATCAAAAAAGAGTTTACGAAAACAGAACAATATGGACTATAAGTACATCGAACAGCTATTGGAGCGCTATTGGACGGCAGAGACGTCGCTCGAGGAAGAGGACATCCTGCGCGCTTTCTTCAGCCAGCAGGACATTCCTGCTGAGTTGGAGACCTATCGCAGCCTCTTTGTCTACGAGGCCAGCGAGCAGCACAGCCAGCCGCTGGGCGATGACTTCGATGCTCGCATAATGGTAATGACGGGCGAGGAGACGCAGCCAGTGAAGGCACGCGAGGTGAAGCTGGCGCAGCGACTGATGCCGCTATTCAAAGCCGCCGCCGTGGTAGCCATCATCCTCACGCTGGGCAATGCTGCTCAGGCACCGTGGGACCGTAACTGGGGTGACCCGCGTATGGAGTATGCCAGCTATCACAGTGAGGACATTGACTCGATGGAGGTCAGTCCGATGCAGGCTGAGAACGTGGGTGAGCAAGTGGCTCCCGACAGCACAGGCGTGGGCGTACAGGCAGTGCCAGCCTATTGACAACGAAAATTTTCTATGCTTTCTCTATATTAATAAATCATTTCAATTAAAACAAAACTGAAACTGTGAAGTTTCAATTCTCTCAAATTTTTCATAACATACTAACGTAGAACGGGCTGCGCATCGAGTCGTCGATGGCAGCCCGTTCATTTTTATTTATTCTTGGAGTTATATGTTACAGACGTATGGTGTTGATGCACGAAGCTGTTGCTTGCATTCCCGAATTCCTACACTCCTGCAACTCTCCTTCAATCATTCCTCTTCATCCATACGTGCAGTTGGAACAGCGCAGGCAACAAGATGAGCAACGAGAACCCCACGGCCATATATACCGTACGCTGTGAGCCGAGCAGCTCAAGTAGCGTGGCATCGTTGTCGGGCAGCACGCGGAAGAGCACGTAGGCAATGCTGTTGTTGGCCCAGTGGAAAGCTACACCGGGCAGAATGGAGCCCGTGCGCCAGTACATCCATCCCAGCAGTAACCCCACCAAGAAAGCGTGGGGCATCTGTGCAGGATTAAAGTGAGCCACGGCAAAAATCAAAGCGGATATCAGAATAGCATTTTGGGCCGTGTACTTGTTGAGCAACTCTTTAAGGATAGCACCGCGGAATACAATCTCCTCGGCCAGCGGCACCAGCAGCCCGATGGCAAAGTAGCCCCAGCGATTAGCCATCAGCAGGGTGAAGTTTTCGGAGTTGAGGTCGGGTAGGTCGGGCAGTTGCTCCTGCAGCCACATCGACGGTATGATGGCACCCACGGCAGCTACGACGCTCCACAGTAGCACGAGATAGGGGCGCGTGCGGAAGTAGTGAGGTGACACCTCGGCCCAGCCCGTGCGGACGAACACCGCCACCGTGGCCACGGCATAGAGTGCCATTGCCACCGTGAGCATCAGTGCCGTGAGGTCGGCTGAACCCGTAGCCAGCCGCCATAGTCCCATAACTACCATCGGGATGCATACTTGCAGTATGAGAAACACTATCAGGTAGAGTCCAATCTTTTTCATTTGTCTTCGTTCTTTTCGTTTAGTAAGTCAAGTATTCGCGTCGCCTCGGCTGCATCGCGTTCCAGCTGGCGGCGCAGTGCTTCGGGACTGTCGAATCGCTGTTCGTCGCGCAGCCGCTGCACAAAGCGAATGCAGATACGGCGCCCGTATAGATTGCCTGAGAAGCGCAGCAGATGAGCCTCGAGCGTCACGCCGTGGAGGCCAAATGTAGGCCGCGTGCCGATGTTCATCATCGCAGGCAGCAGTGTGCCCTCACCCTCCACTTCGGCCGTCACGGCATAGACACCGGCGCCCGGCACCAACTGGCGCGGCTCGTCAGGCTGTATGTTGGCCGTGGGAAACCCCAGTCGTGTACCGACGTGCTTGCCACAGACCACTCGCCCCCATAGTGCATAGCAGCGCCCCAGAGCCTCGCTGGCAGCACATACGTCGCCCGCAGCCAGCAGCTGACGGATGAGCGACGAACTGACAGGTTTCTGTGAGGCAGGTGGCAGAGCCTCCACCTCAATACCCATCTCGCGGCCATAGCGCACATAGTCGTCAAAGCCGTCGGTGCGGTTGTGGCCAAAGCGGTTGTCATAACCAGTCAGCAGGAGGCAGACTCCCAGTTGTTCGCGTAACACGCGAAGCATAAAGTCGTGCGCCGTCATTCGCTTCAGTTGCTCGTTGAACGGCAGCACTACGCAGCGCTCCACACCCGCCTGTTCCAGCAGAGCCAGCTTCTCGTCGGGCGAAGCGAGGAATTGGCACGTTTTGGTGGCCGTATCCTCTGGCATCTGGAACGTAACAACCGCCGCCCCCAGTCCGCGCCGACGAGCCGTCTCCGTCAGCCGTCTCAGCACAAACTGATGGCCGAGATGAATGCCGTCGAACATTCCGATTGTGGCCGCCCATTGTCGGTCGGCATACTTCTTGTCGTCGAGAAAAATGGTTTCCATCGCGCAGAGATTGAGGGTGCAAAGTTACGCTTTTTTCGCTATTTTAGCAAAAAATATTTGGTGATTTCACTGAAACGACGTACCTTTGCACCCGCATTATGAGCCGTTGTGGCTCGCGGATGCCGGACTTGTAGCTCAGTTGGTTAGAGCAACAGACTCATAATCTGGAGGTCCCAGGTTCAAGCCCTGGCTGGTCCACACTGAAGATTAAGCACCTACATAGATTTTGTAGGTGCTTTTTTCTGACAGATTATAATCAATAACAGTATTCGTCTACTATCGAGAATCAAGCGAATAAATGGAAATGGCTGACACCCGCACCTCCCAACAACGCCACGCCAATATGGCTGCTATCCACGGCAAGAATACGAAGCCTGAGATGGTGGTGCGTCGCTATCTGTGGAGGAATGGGTATCGGTTTCGTTTGAATCATCCACGATTGCCGGGGAAGCCCGATCTCGTGATGAGGAAGTACAGGACGTGCATCTTTGTGAACGGATGCTTTTGGCACGGACACGGGGTGGCGACGCCACCAGTTGAGAGTTTAGAATTGAAAATTGAGAATTCTGATTGCTGCAAGATTCCGAAAACAAACCGCGAATTCTGGGTGAACAAGATTAAAAGGAACAAAGAACGGGACCTAAGGGTTCAACACAAACTGGCCTCAATGGGATGGCATTCCATCACTATTTGGGAATGTGAGCTGAAACCGAAAGTTCGGGAAAAGACATTGAAATCGCTGGTATATACACTCAACACGATATACCTGCAAGACCATAGCGTCAAGCGATATGAAATTCCAGAAGAAGAGCCGATGATGGCTGCAGAAGATATGGCGAAATACAATGGCAAAAGTGAAATATTATGTATAAGAGAGCATTAAGTTGGGTACGTACTCGTTCTATGCTGTACCAGTTCCAAATAACACATTCGACTCTCACTACAATTCCTATATTTCACTTAAAATTGTTTTTCACGCGCTGTAGCCCTAACCGGCTGCTGTTCATCACGCGGCTGTAGCCGTCGGGCATCCGCTTGAACAGCTGTCCTTTCTTTCCGTTAAGGAATATCTGCTGATAGCCGGAATCCTCGTCGCTCTCCACCAATATGCTGTCGCCTAAATAGCCGCTGATGCGGTAGGAGTGGTTCCGGTCCTTTTTCACAATCAGGTAGTCGCGG
>JAFUZD010000068.1 GCA_017476785.1 Prevotella sp.
CTCATAGTGTACACCATATTGCTCTTTTAGGATTCGGAGATCCTTCAATATTGTGGTATGACCAACACCAATCATATCTGCGATTTCTTCGCGAGTAATCGACGGATTTCCTTTGATATGAGCAATAATCATATCAAGTCGTTCTTGTGGGGATAACTTTTGGGGGCCACTTTTTCTGTTTTTGGGGTCACTTTTGGGGTCACTTTTGGGGTCACTTTTGGGGTCACTTTTGGGAACACTGCCCTCAATTCGTTTAATTGGGAGCACTAAAGCAACCTCGTCCACCTCCAAGCGGTTTTCCAATACAGGCTCTCCCCAAGCAGCCTGCTTCCAAGCACCAAGTATCATTGGAAAACCAGAACCGAGGTTTTCACCATAGCCAATCATCCTCAGCATATTCTGCATCTTCGGGTTACGGGCTTTTGATACGCCACCCTCATAGATTTCTTTCAAGGGTAACATCAATAATCCTGGATTGCGGAATACCAAATGGTCTTCATGCTTTTCTATCCGAAGCACACCCGACTCCAACAAAATATCAGCATGGATAATAGCGTTCGTAAAGGCCTCGCGCACGGCTTTATGCAGAGGAGTGTCATCTACTCGCTGGATACCTTCCATACGGAATGGGCGCGGAAGGTCGAAAGTCACTTTGGGAATCACACGACTAAAGAACTGATACAAATTGTTCTCCCAGCGCCCATCGTAGGTCAAACGGTCACTATAGCGTTCTTCACCTATCAAATTGCAGAAGTCAATATAGTCCATCCTAAAGTTTGCAAACCGCTCTTGTATCGACAGACCTTTGCCAAACATCATCAGACCAGCCATCGTCAAGCCCTCTTTCCCTGTTTCACGGTCAACGATATAGCCACCAAGGTTCTTCAAGAATGTTTTGTCATCCGCTTCATTCCATACATGTCCCTCATTCCTAAACTGGAACAGTGTACGGTATCTGCGTAGCGTGTCAGGGTCAACATCATTCATGTCGTAATGCTCTATCAGTGCTCCGTCGTTTCCTCCCTCGTATGAGTCACGAATCATTGCCCTCACCTGTTGTTCCGTGCAATGGAAGTCACCCTCATGATTACGTTTGAACGTATTCTTATAGACATTCTCATTCAGATAGACTGGCTTTACATGCCAATCTGCCATTGGCACATAGATGCGCACCACTTTATCGCCATCCACATCCACCACTTCCACATCACTATCCGACAGGATGTTGTCACTCACCTTATTACTATTGATCGTGTTCCAGAAGTCCTTGCGAATCTTTTCTGCGTCATCAACACCTTCTATACGAAACCTCTTCGTCTGGTCTTTCTCCTTCATGTCTTCAAAGACACCCAGCAGAATGGTTCCGCCCATCGTATTTGCAAAAGCCGAATATGTCTCCCAAACAGACTTGGGCACATCTGTCTTGGCCAATTTAGCCTCCAGTGTTAACCGTTCACCTTTTTGTAACAGTTTCTTTATGTCGTTCTTGTCCATATCTCTATAACGTTTTTGCTTCGTTCTTTATTATTGCCTTCTGGGTACACCACACCGTCTTGTCCTTATAGTACACCACCACGCCCTGTTCCTTCTATTTGAAAGATTAGGAACTCAGTCGCACTATTCCTTATTTCTCTTCGTTTTGCCATATATTTGTAGAACGTTTTATTCTTATTGTACTTGGAAAAACACATTATCAAGTATCACATTCCTAGAGTAATTGCCATCCAATGCTATGTATACAGTCTTCTCATCCTCACACTTATGAGTTTATCATCTCTCTATTACAATATTTTTAAACATACCAAATATTTGATGATGTCGATATGACCATCTACTACCGGAAGGAACATATAAAACACAAGTTTCAGTATCAACACAGTTAAAAGCATCTGGACTGACATTCACCAAATTTGCATCATCACAATATAGATGAATAGATTTAAGCTTTACACAACCTGAGAATGCTTCACTGTATATCTCTCTAATTGAAGTTAAATATATCTCTTCTAAGGAAACACAGTCATAAAACGCACTCTTGTTTACATTCTTCAAATTTTTCGGCAAAGCTATCTTCTTAAGTGATTTGCATGATGCAAATGCATTTTGCCCCATACTATTTATTTCATCACATAAACAGATTTCTTCAAGATTCTCTGCATGTTTAAATGCGCAGGAACCTATCCAAATGGTCTTATCATCCACAACATAAGTTTTTTCTTGTTTCTGTTCTGGATATTTTACTATTTCATATGATTCAATTTCACCTTCATTTCCCCACCGAGCCGATACTCGTTGATAGAGAACTCCATCATTTGCAAAAAAGGATTTATTCTCTTTTTCAACAACATATTGTTTAATAGGATTATTGCAGAAAGCATGATCCCCAATTTCCTCAACATTTGATGACAAGATAACTTCTTCCAGCCCTGAATTATGAAAAGCGAAGTTCTCAATTTTCGTAACGCTTCTGGGGATATTGATTTGATGTAGTGAGGAACAACCATCAAACACACTATGCTTTATGATATTTACGTTAGGAATCTCAACAGATTTTAACGAAGAACAATTCTCAAAAGATCCAAATCCAAAAGACAAAACACTTTGTGGAATATCTATGGAATGCAAAGATATGCAGCCTTTAAATGCATTAACCCCAATATTCTTAACACTATTAGGAATGTCAATACTCTGTAAAGAAGAACATCCGGAGAATATGGAATCGCTAATTAAGGATATGCTGTTGGGGATTTCTATTTCCTGAAGTGCAGAACATCCTTCAAATGCCGAGGAACCTAATTCAATTACGCTATTTGGTATTTCAATGGTTTGTAAAGAAATACAATCCCGAAAAGCGCCCGATCCTATTTTAATGATATTATCCGTTAATTCTATGCATTTCAATGAGTGGCAACCATCAAAGGCGTTACTAACTATTTCTATAACACTATCAGGAATAGAATAATGTTCCACCCCGCAATTAGCCGGCATCTTTATGAGTTTAGTCATGGCCTTATCAAATAGTATCCCGTTAATAGATGCGAAAGCCCCATTTCTTTCATCCACAGAGATGTTACTCAAAGAACTGCAGTCCATAAATATGTTCCTAGCATCTTTCTTGCCTAAACGACAAACACTCCCTGGTAGATGTAATTTTTCCAAAGATCTGCATCCATAGAAAGCACAATTACCTATAACGGCCAAGCCATCAGGTAATTTTATGTCAACTACGTTTACCATATCTCGAAAAGCACTATTGTCTATCTCCGTAACGCTCTTAGGAACAACTATTTCTCGAGATTTAAGTCCTTCTGGAGCCTTGATTAATTTCGATTTATCCTTAGAATATAAGATGCCATTAATTGATGTATAAATTGAGTTGTTTTCAGCAATCTGTATAGATTGTAAAGAAGAACAGCCATTAAAAGAAGAATTATTGATACTTTCTATACTATCTGGAAAACAAATTTTAATTAGGGATGTACATTCAGAGAATGCATCTTCAATTATAGTCACACCTTGGGGTATTGTAATACTATTAAGCGAAGAACACTTGAAGAAAGACCAATGTTCAATTTCTCTTATCCCTTTTGGAATAATAACAGTTTGCAATAAAGAACAACCATAAAAAGCCCATTTTGATAATTTGGTAACACTATCAGGGATAGTTACGTTATTGAGCTTTTTGCAGTCTGCAAAAGCTTGCCCCCCAATTTCTTTAACTCCCTCAGGTATATCTATACTATCTAGTGATTCGCAATTCCAGAATAATCTATCAGTTATTACCTGTAAGCCCTTGGGCAAGTCTAACTTTTCTAGAGAAACACAAAAAGAAAAAGACGCCTTACCGATCTCAACAACAGAATTAGCAAAACTAACACTCTTCAATGATTTACAATTCTTAAAGGCTTCTTCGCCTATTGCTGTTGTACCTTCGGCTATTGTTACTTTACTCAAAGATAGGCAATTCTCAAAAGCACCTTTTCCTATTGTCTTTACACTTCCTGGGATAGTAATTTCTCGTAACTTCCGACAATTAGCAAACGAGTGTTCTCCAATGTGAGTAACCCCTTCGGAGATAATAACTGATTGTAAATTCACACAATCCTTAAAGTAATTATCAGGAATGGATTCTATACTTTGAGGAATTTCTAAAATCCGCAATTTACCCAATTTAGCATAATTACGAAAACCAGGGATATTAATTTCCCAAACGCCATCTGGTATTACAAGATGACTAATATCTTTGTTGTATGGATAACAAAGAATCCTGTTACGCTCTTTGTTCATCAGTATACCTTTTTCTGATGAATAATTAGGATTGTCTTTGTCTACATCAATTGTTTCGAGATAATTACAACCAGAAAAACAATAATCATCAATAACTGAAACGCCTTTGGGTATTCTAATCCTTCTAATAGATGTTCCACTAAATGCACTATACCAAATCGTGGCTACTCCATTAGGAACTTCAAAAACATTCTTTTGTATGTTCTGTGGTACTCGAATAAGCTTTGTTTTATCCTTATTGTAAAGGACTCCGTCTTCAGTTAAATACTTGATATTATCAGATTCAACAGATATAGACCGTAAATTATCACATCCATCAAAAGAACCAAAGCTATCAAGACTATTGGGTAAAGCTATCGTTTGCAGTTTTTTACAATCTGCCAAAACTTTATAGTCGATTTTGACAACTCCTTCAGGAATAGTAAGAGTTGACATATCGGATCTTTTGAGACCAATTATTGTTTTCGAGTCTTCACTATAAACAAATATATCATCCATCTTTCTGCGAATTTGTTTTTATTAGAGGTATCCTTCGTATTTCAAAACACTAATACTAAGCGAGATAAACGAATCTGCAGTTTGATAAGCAGTAACAGCATCTGATAATACATTTCGAGAAAACGGAATATTCATAGAATCTCCATTTTCATCTACTGGAAATCTAAAACTTAAAGACCTATTATCCAATTCATGCATGTTCTTCATCAACTGTTCTGTCATAGGCCTATAGTATGCAATTTCTTTTTGTATAGTATCATCAAGAGATGTGAATTTCTTTTGAGCTACCTCAACAAATTGCATAACAATGTTTAGCAATGCTTCTAAAGAATGTTTACTACAATATTTCTTCTTTTGTGAGTTTGTTAAACTATCAAACACTTCTGATATATTGTCTTTGAATCCGACTTCTAAACTATGCCGTATAAGGAACAAAAGAGGAAGATAAACCTGTTCTGTCTTTAACTCATCATTTTTTATAGAGTTCAAAATGGAACTTACCAAGAAATCATATTGCGTCTTTATATGACCTAAAGTTTTTGTCTCAATAGTATAGAAAGACCATTCATGTCGCAATACTTTTGTATTTACATCTAACACGCTATTTCCCAAACTTGTGCTTTTTATACACGGCAAAGATATAAATGACGATATTAAAGGTAAAACATCCAATATTTCATTTCTAAAATGCTTTTTACCCTCTCTATCGTCAATATATTTAAAACAATCGCCTTCACTTTGTGGGGCAAGAATGGCAGCATTGTTTAAGAATCTAAGAACATCTTTGTCATCAAGTTCTTTAGCTAATAAATTTAAATCGTGAGTAAGTGGAACAGCCTTTCCCGTATTTTCCAATTCTTTCTTTAAAAACAATTCGATAGTATGGCGAAAAATAAACATAACAGCCATCTGCATCCTGTCTAACCGATATTCTTTCTTTAAAGATACGCTTATAACATGACTTAAGACAACAGCATATTGATTTAAATAATAGTCCCACGTATATTGATGGAGGTTTACAGGAATCTCCAATTTCTTCGAATCATCAAAAGTAATCTTTTCAAATACCATAATGCATATTTCTGAGAAAGTTTTCAAAATAACAATCCAAATCTTTTCAATTCGTCTTTCGCCGGCAATCTTAGAACCACCCAATTGAAGAAATTGAAAGCCTTGGAATTATTCTTCGCATTTTCATCCCGTCCGTACTTATCTGTCAAATAGTCATTCTGCTCTTTAATACCATCAATGCCTGTGTCGTAAATGGATTCACGAATAGGAATGACATCATGTTGCAGCAAAGACATGGCGAAATCAAAAACCATCATCATTTCTGGCATCTTTTTAGATGTCTTGATGAAAGAGGCTGAATCTCTTAGCTGCTCATCATTACTCTTACTCATAAACTCCAACAGCATATCCGCTGTGGTCTCAAGACCATTGGGAAGTTGCTTCTTAACTTCTTCCTTAATATAGAGTACTTGCGAAATATATGGATTCTGCATATTGAGTATTCTTTATATATTTTACTTACTTGGATTTGCTAAATTCTGACCACAAAGATAACAAAAAGAATTGATTAGATATCATCCTCATAATTGTGAATCGCTACAAAAGTAGGTATTTTGGGCGAAACAGCCATCGATTTCAGAAGAAATTTTGGCGTTCCGTTGCCATTTTTGCCGCAGGATGCTGCCACTCTGTATGTAATGTGCGAGGAAATTGGGGGCTTTCCTCTTCTTTTTCGGGTCGTTGGGCTTGTCACCGAGGGCACTGTCACTCGGAAATACAAAAGAAAAGCGAGCTTTTCTTTGCGATTCCCTCGTTTTTTCGTACCTTTGTGCCCGAATTTTCGAAAATAAATTTATTGCAATGAATATTTCTTATAAATGGCTGAAAGAATACGTCGACTTTGACCTGACGCCGCAACAAGTGTGCGATGCGCTGACGTCGACGGGACTTGAAGTGGATGCACTGGAAGAGGTGCAGAGTATTAAGGGAGGACTGAAAGGGCTCTATGTGGGCCACGTGCTGACGTGTGAGCCGCACCCCAACTCTGACCATTTGCACGTGACGACGGTGGATCTGGGACGCGAGACGCCTTCACAGATTGTGTGCGGAGCCCCTAACGTGGCGGCCGGCCAGAAGGTTATCGTGGCAGATCTCGGTTGTACGCTCTACGATGGCGACAATGAATTCGTAATCAAGAAATCGAAACTGCGCGGCGTGGAGTCGAACGGAATGATATGTGCCGAGGATGAAATCGGTGTCGGAACCAGTCACGATGGCATCATCGTGCTGCCTGACGACGCTCCTGTGGGGCAGCCTGCCGCAGCGTATTATCACTTGGAGAGCGACTGGCTGATTGAAGTGGACATCACGGCCAACCGTGCCGATGCGCTGTCGCATTGGGGAGTGGCGCGCGATCTCTATGCGTGGCTGAAGCAGAACGGCTACGAGACCAGCCTGCACCGCCCGTCGACCGACGACTTTCAGGTGGATGATAACGAACTGCCCATCCGGGTGACCATTGAAAATACGGAAGCCTGCCGTCGCTATGCCTGTGTGAGTATCACAGGATGCGAGGTGAAAGAGAGCCCTGAATGGCTGCAAAACAAGTTGCGTGTCATTGGCCTGCGCCCCATTAATAATATTGTGGATATTACCAACTATGTGATGATGGCTTATGGCCAGCCGCTCCACTGCTTCGATGCCGATATGGTGAAAGGGCATCACATCGTGGTGAAGACATTGCCTGACGGAACGCCGTTCCAGACGTTGGATGGCGTAGACCATCAATTGAGTGAGCGCGACCTCGCCATCTGCAACGAGCACGAACCGATGTGTATCGCCGGCGTGTTTGGCGGAAAGGGTAGCGGTACGTACGAAACCACGCAGAACGTGGTGCTGGAGAGTGCCTATTTCCATCCTACGTGGATTCGCAAGTCGGCTCGTCGCCACGGATTGTCTACCGATGCGTCGTTCCGTTTCGAACGTGGCATCGACCCCAATGGCGTAATCTACGCATTGAAGCAGGCTGCCATTCTGTGCAAGCAACTGGCTGGCGGCCGCATCTCGATGGAAATCAACGATGTCTATCCCGAGCCGATTAAGAATGTTGTAGTAGAACTGAAGTATGATTACGTTAACACGCTGATTGGTAAACGGATAGATGAAAGCGTCATCAAGAGTATCTGCTTGTCGCTGGAGATGCAAATCCTGTCAGAGAATGAGCAGGGACTGACCATCGAAGTGCCTGCCTATCGGGTAGACGTGCAGCGGCCGTGCGACGTGGTAGAGGACATTCTTCGCATCTATGGATATAATAATGTAGAGATACCGACGCAGTTGAAAGGCTCGTTGGTGATAAAGGGCGACGAAGACCAGAAACACAAGCTGGCCAATCTGGTGGGCGAACAGCTGGTGGGCAGCGGCTTTAACGAGATACTGAACAACTCGCTGACCAAAGGCGCCTACTACGAAGGATATAATGCCTATCCGGCCGAACAGCTGGTACAGATAATGAATCCGCTGTCTACCGATTTGAACGTGATGCGCCAGACGCTCCTCTTTGGCGGTCTGGAGAGCATTGAGCATAATGTCAACCGTCGGAATGCCAATCTGCGCTTCTTTGAGTTCGGCAATGTGTATCACTTCTCGCCAGAGAAGGAGAACGTGGACAACCCGATGGCAGCCTATCGTGAGGACTATCACCTCGGCCTGTGGCTGACGGGTAAGCGCGTGGAAGGCTCGTGGGCACACCCGAACGAAGACAGCTCGTTTGCAGAACTGAACGCCTACGTCCATCATATCTTCGACCGCATCGGCGTGCAGCCGGGTGTGCTGGTCAGTAAGAAGAGCGGCAACGACATCTTCTCAGCCGGCCTGCTGATTGAGAACCGGGGTGGAAAACGCTTGGCAGAGTTGGGCGTGCTGAACCGCAAGTTGCTGAAGGCCGCTGGCATTGATGCTCCCGTCTACTATGCAGAGCTGGACTGGACGGCCCTGATGAAGGTGGTGCGCAAGAACAAAGTGCTGTACACCGAAGTGAGCAAGTATCCTGCCGTGAGCCGCGACCTCGCCCTGCTGATTGACAATACCGTTGAGTTTGCCCAGATAGAGGCAATCGCCCGACAAACGGAGAAGAAGTTGCTCAAGCGCGTAGAGCTGTTCGATGTCTACGAAGGCAAGAATCTTCCTGCCGGGAAGAAGAGCTATGCCGTCAACTTCATCCTGCAAGACGAGCAGCGGACACTGAACGACAAGCAGATTGACGCCATTATGCAGAAGCTCATCACGAACCTGAAGAAACAGCTCGGTGCGGAACTGCGCTAATCAAGAAAGAAAAACAAATAAGCAAAATATAAATTTATGGGAAGAGCATTTGAATATCGTAAAGCAGCAAAGCTGAAGAGATGGGGCCATATGGCCAAGACATTTACTAAGATTGGCAAGCAGATAGCCATTGCCGTGAAAGCTGGCGGCCCGGATCCGGATATGAATCCGGCACTGCGTGCCTGTATCGCCAATGCCAAGCGCGAGAATATGCCGAAAGACAATATTGAGCGCGCCATCAAGAACGCAATGGGTAAGGACCAGAGCGACTATAAGGAGGTGACATACGAGGGATACGGCCCTCACGGCATTGCCATCTTCGTTGAGACGCTGACCGACAACACGACCCGTACTGTGGGCGACGTGCGCTCGGTGTTCAACAAGTTCAACGGCAACCTCGGTACACAGGGGTCGCTCTCGTTCCTCTTCGACCACAAGAGCGTGTTCACGTTCAAGAAAACCGAGGGGCTGGATATGGACGAGTTGATACTCGACCTGATTGACTACGGCGTGGAAGATGAATACGACGAGGATGAGGAAGAAGGGAGCATCACCATCTATGGCGACCCGCAGAGCTTCGGCGCTATTCAGAAACATCTGGAGGAAAATGGCTTTGAAGTGACCGGTGCCGAGTTTACCCGTATTCCGAACGACCTGAAGGACGTGACGGCTGAGGAGCGTGAGACCATCGACAAGATGATTGAGAAGCTGGAAGACTTCGACGATGTGCAGACGGTCTATACGAATATGAAGCCTGAGGCAGTAGAGGAATAAGTGATGGCAACAAAGCATATAATGTACGAAACGCACGGCACGTGTGCGCGGATGATTGATGTTACGGCCGACGAGAACGATGTGATTCAGCAGGTGTTCTTCCTCGGCGGGTGCAATGGCAACCTGCAAGGCATCAGCCAGTTGGTGCGCGGCCAGAAGATTGACGACGTCGTCAAGCGGATAGACGGTATCCGATGCGGTACGAAGAACACCAGCTGTCCTGACCAGTTGTGTCGTGCGTTGGAAGAACTGAAGCTGAAGAAAGCGGAATAAGGGCTTTGCTTCTGTTTCCTATGCGAAAAGAGCGGCTGTACTTAGGAGCCTAAGTACAGCCGCTCTTTTCGTATAAGATGTGGTTACTGATAGTCTTTCTTCGTAAAGACGGTCTCGAAGAGGACGACGGAGGGGGTACTGGCCGACCGATAGGTGTAGGCAAACCGATAGCCTTCGTCCTTATATACTTTCATAGAAGTCTCGTTCTTGATTTGTTGCAACAGCCGTTCCCGTGGATTGTTCTGCCTCACGGTGGCACTATCGTCGGCTGCTCCCGATAGCGAGTAATAGTAGTGCAACGTCAGCGTGGCATTGTCGAAAGTCAGGCTGTCGATAGTCGTGTTGGGACCGATAGGGGCGGGGCAGTTCTTTCGTGTGTATTCCTGCGCCTCGCGGGCACATCGGTCGGCCAGCGACTCTTGGCACGCACCGCATATAGCAGCCATAGCCAGTAAGTATAATATCTTTCTCATAAGCATATCTACAATGAGGGAAGTGTCGCTCCTTTGGGTCTAATCCATCGATACAGGTTACACCCGATGAAGTTTCCTATTACCTCGGACACGTAGATTCCTATCACGACGGGTTGCAAAAGCAGGTCGGCAGGTGCCGTGAGGAAATAGAAAGCATCGGCAATGCTATGCGTGAATCCACATAGGATGAACACTGGTACGCCCAGAAGCAGGGGAAGCATCTTGCCCCTTCGGGCAAACTCGACGGCAGTAGTCATAATGAATCCGCACCCGATAGCCAGAATGAAGCAGGCCAGCGCCCCCTTCTCAATCCGCAGTGACAAGATGCTGCCAGCCTTCTCAATACAGTCGGGGGATGCATAGCGGATGCAGAGGGCTGCACACAGGCAACCGACAATGTTGCCCAGCAAGACGATGGTCAGCATTCCCCAGTCACCCCTGCTGCGGATGAAGCCAGCCGTACCGGTATAGAGCTTCAACCCATAATAGACAACGGTGGTCAGCCCGAATGCGAACAATATGGCTCCTCCGATTCCACCTATACGCAAGTAGACCACGCCGCCGATGGCAATACAGATTCCGGCGAGGATGGCCAGTGGGAAATGGCTGCGAAACGTTTCCATATCTTTGATTCCTATTTGTTGATAGTTGCAAAGTTACACCATTTTAAATGAAATGTTGCAAAAAAAGACTATAAAAATGTGGAATGTCATTTTTTTTTCGTATTTTTGCAACTTAAAAGGATTGTCAGCTTAATGAACCATATTAGGAATTTTTGTATTATTGCGCATATCGACCACGGCAAGTCAACGCTGGCCGACCGGTTGCTTGAATTCACAAAGACGATTCAGGTGACGGAAGGCCAGATGCTTGATGATATGGATCTGGAGCGTGAGCGCGGCATCACCATCAAGAGCCACGCCATCCAGATGGAATATACGTATAAGGGCGAGAAATACATATTAAACCTGATAGATACTCCGGGGCACGTAGACTTCTCTTATGAAGTGTCGCGCTCCATTGCAGCCTGCGAGGGCGCGCTGCTGGTGGTCGATGCCACGCAGGGCGTGCAGGCGCAGACTATCAGCAACCTGTATATGGCTATTGACAACAATCTGGAGATTATCCCGGTCATCAACAAGATTGATATGCCGTCGGCTATGCCCGACGAAGTGGAAGACGAGATTATCGACCTGATTGGCTGTGACCGCAGTGAGATTATCCGTGCCAGCGGCAAGACGGGTGAAGGCGTGGAAGATGTGCTGAATGCCGTCGTCGAACGGATTCCCCATCCCGAGGGTGACGAGCAAGCACCTCTGCAAGCATTGATTTTCGACTCTGTGTTCAATTCGTTCCGGGGCATCATTGCCTACTTCAAGATTGTCAATGGCTCTATCCATAAGGGCGACAAAGTGAAGTTCTTCAATACGGGAATGGAATACGTGGCCGACGAGGTAGGTGTGCTCAAGATGGATATGATTCCGCGCGACTCGCTCAGTACGGGCGAGGTAGGCTATATCATCAGTGGTATTAAGGATGCGAAAGAGGTGAAAGTGGGCGATACCATTACCCACATCGCCCGTTCCTGCGACACTGCCATCGAAGGTTTTCAGGAAGTAAAGCCAATGGTGTTTGCCGGTGTCTATCCGATAGACCCTACTGACTACGAGAACCTGCGCGCCTCATTGGAGAAGTTGCAGCTCAACGATGCCTCGCTTACGTTCCTGCCCGAGACCTCAATCGCACTGGGCTTTGGCTTCCGTTGCGGCTTCCTCGGACTGCTGCATATGGAAATTGTACAGGAGCGTCTGGACCGCGAGTTCAATATGGATGTCATCACCACGGTGCCCAACGTGACATATATGTGCTACACCAAGCAGGGCGAAGTGAAAGAGGTGCACAATCCATCGGGACTGCCTGACCAGACGATGATTGACCACATTGAGGAGCCTTATATTAAGGCCTCCATCATCACGGCTGCCGACTATATCGGCCCGATAATGACGCTCTGCCTCGACAAGCGTGGCGAGTTGATTGACCAGCAATATGTCAGTGGCAATCGGGTAGAACTGCGCTTTATGTTGCCGCTGGGTGAGATTGTGATTGACTTCTATGACAAACTGAAGAGCATCTCGAAGGGCTATGCCTCGTTCGACTACCACGTCGACTGCTTCCGGCCGTCGCGTCTGGTCAAGCTCGACATCCTGCTCAACGGCGAGCCTGTGGATGCACTGAGCACGCTGACACATCAGGACAATGCCGTCGGTTTCGGTCGCCGGATGTGTGAGAAACTGAAGGAACTGATACCGCGCCAGCAGTTCGATATCGCTATTCAGGCTGCTATCGGTGCCAAGATCATCGCCCGCGAAACCGTCAAGCAGGTGCGTAAGGACGTGACGGCCAAGTGCTATGGCGGCGATGTCAGCCGCAAGCGCAAACTGCTGGAAAAGCAGAAGCGCGGCAAGAAGCGTATGAAGCAAATCGGTAATGTGGAAGTGCCGCAGAAAGCCTTCCTCGCCGTGCTGAAATTAGATTGAGAAAAAACTTGAAAACTAAATATAATTAACTGAAAATCCAAAAAGCAAAAGGAGGAATAACAGTATGGCAACGATTGGACTTACCCCCCGTGATGTGGCTCGCGAACTGGCTCGCCGTTACAGTACGATGACGCACGACGAGTTGGATATGCTCGAAAGCATTCTCGTGCCGATGAAGTTTGCCAAAGGTGAGAAGATTCTCAGCGAAGGCGAGACGTCGGGTTATATCTATTGGATTGTGAAGGGACTGGTGCGCGAGTATTATTTCAAGAATGGAAAGGAAGTGACTGAGTATATGGCGGTGGAGAATACCATCGTGATGTCTATTGAGAGTCTGTTCCGCGAGCAGCCCACAAAACTGCAGATTGTGGCACTTGAGCCGACGCTGATCTACGCATTGCCGAAAGGCAAGATGGAGCAGACGAGTATGAAGAGCGTCAACATTCAGATGCTCTATCGTAAGATTCTCGAAGAGTCGCTGATCCTTTCGCAGATTCACGCCGATATGTTGCGCTTTGAGACGGCACAGGACCGCTACGCCAAGCTGGTGAAGCTCCACCCGCAGCTGGTGCTCCGCGCTCCGTTGGTCTACATCGCCAGCTATCTGCAGATGACGCCCGAGACGTTGAGCCGGGTGCGCACGTCGGCACTGCTTGACGACAAGTGAGGATGTATACAGGACAGATTCCCCGCCGGAATTAGTACATAGGCTTCAAAGGAATGCTGTAAAGGACAAACAAAAAAGAGATAGACGTGCGTCTATCTCTTTTTTGTTGCAGAGGTGCGTAGCAGATTCGAACTGCTGTAGACGGTTTTGCAGACCGTTGACTAAGCCACTCATCCAACGCACCATTGGTTTAGCGGATGCAAAGATACAAAGTTTATTTGTATTGGCAAAATTTTTTACCGCTTTTTTTCCTGAGCTCACAGCCGTTGCAGCCAGCACAGGGATTGCTGTCCTGTTGCAGTGCTGCGTAGATGCGCCACCCCGCATAGCCTACGGCGGCAGCAACAATGACCGTCACGATGAAGATTTGCATCCGAAAAAGCGTTGGTATTCCGATTCAAAGTTAGGCGTGAACACGCCTTTTCCCATATTCTGCCGTATCTCCTCAGCAGTCCAGAAGCGTCCGCCGTCCAGTTCGCTCTCGCTGGGGCTGACCGCTCCGTCGTAGACCGTCTGGTAGGCGTAAACCATCTCGCGTTCGCGGGCACTCTCAAAGATATAGTGTCCCAACGGAGTGGGGGTGTAACCACAGATGCCCAGCTCTTCTCTGACCTCGCGCAGCAGTGCCTGCTCAATACGCTCGCCATAGTCTACGTGGCCACCACACGCCGTGTCCCACTTGCCGGGCTGAATGTCTTTCCAGTCGGGGCGTCGCTGCAGATACAGTTCTCCGCGACTGTTGAACAGATGGAGATGAACCACGGGGTGCAGAATCTTCCGCCCGTCGTGTGCCTCGCCCCGGCTGATACTGCCGATGACGTTGCCCGCCTCGTCGATAACGGGAAATAGTTCTTGGCTGTTGTCCATAGCAACTTCAGTTTCTGGTCAGTTTGCGCAGCAAGACCTTATTGATGGCCTGTATCTTCCGGCCTCCCTTCTCGATGTCTTCGCGTACATTATTAATATTATTAAAGAAGTCGCTGAACGCGTTGAGCAGGAAGTTGGGCTGGCTCTGGTCTTCAATGGCATCGGGATTAGTGACGATCTTGATGCCCATCGGCTCAATGTGCACGTCGATGTCGGTGCCGGTCATTATGGGGTCGCCGTCATAGTGGATTGCCCCCGGGGTGCTGCGGCGTATGTGGATGCGCTTAGCTTTGAAAGTCTTTATCTTTGAGTTCTTGTCCAGCGTCTTGTTGAACATATCGATGCTGATTTGCGGTGCATCGAATGCCGTGAAGGGCTCCATAATGATAACGTCCATCACACCATCCATCATCGATGCGTGGGGAGCGATGTAGGCATTGTTGCCGTATTGCGAGGCATTGGCACAGGCAATGAGGAAGGCCTTATAGCGGCGCGCCCCCGTCTCGTCTTCCACCTCGTAGGTCTCAGGCTTATACTTCAGCCCTTCTTTCAACACATTCTCCACATAGGTAATCGGACCTCGCTTGCCAGCCTCGGCAAACTTGAGGCTGATAAACGCGTCGAACCCCATCCCGCAGGTGCAGAAAAACGGTAAGTCGTTGATGACCCCATAGTCGAATGCCTCAATCTTGCAGTGGTTTATGATATTCAGTGCTTTCTTCGGGTCGAGTGGAATGCAGAGGTGGCGGGCCAGCCCGTTGCCCGAGCCGCAGGGAATGATTCCCAATGCCGTCTCGGAGTGAACCAGCGAGCGTGCTACCTCGTTGACCGTTCCGTCGCCTCCCACGGCCACCACGATGTCAGTTCCGTCTTTCGTGCATTGGCGGGCAATCTCAGCTGCGTGGCCGGCATATTCGGTCATTATCACTTGACTGTCGAATTTCGATGTGTCAAGTGTGTCGGCAATCAGTTGGGGCATTTCTTCCTTACTGTGACTGCCCGATATCGGATTCACGATGAATACTATCTTCTTTTTGTTCTCCATCTCTTTGCAAATGTACGAATTATTGTTGAATTTCTGAATATTAACGGAATAAATTTGACCTAAAGCGCGAATTATCTCGATTTTTGTTCACGAATTGATAAAAAATGTGTAACTTTGCAGCCTGTGAACAAATTTGTAGTTATACTACACCTATTAAGTTATGGGACAATTACAAGAAAGATACAAGAATTATCGTGAGCCGCAAAAGTTTATGGAAGCCGGCGTCTATCCCTATTTCCGCGCTATCACTGGCAAGCAGGGAACAGAGGTAGAGATGGACGGTCACAAAGTGCTAATGTTTGGCTCAAATGCTTATACAGGCCTGACGGGTGATCAGCGCATCATCGACAAAGCTAAGGCTGCGCTCGACCAGTATGGCTCGGGATGTGCCGGCAGCCGCTTCCTCAACGGAACGCTGGATTTGCACGTTCAGCTGGAGAAAGAGATTGCTGAGTTTATCCATAAGGATGATTGCCTCTGCTTCTCCACTGGATTCTCTGTCAATCAGGGTGTATTGGCTATGGTAGTCGGTAAGGGCGACTATATCATCTGCGACGACCGCGACCACGCAAGTATAGTGGACGGACGTCGCCTTTCTTTTGCCCGCCAGCTGCACTATAAGCACAACGATATGGAAGACTTGGAACGCGTGCTGCAGGGACTGCCTCAGGAAGCTGTCAAGCTCATCGTGGTTGACGGCGTCTTCTCGATGGAGGGCGACTTAGCCAAGCTGCCCGAGATTGTGGCACTGAAGCATAAGTATAACTGCTCGATAATGGTAGACGAGGCTCACGGTATCGGTGTGTTCGGTGAGAACGGCCGTGGCGTATGCGACCACTTCGGACTGACTGACGAGGTCGACCTCATAATGGGAACATTCTCCAAGTCGCTGGCATCGATTGGCGGTTTCATTGCTTCCGATGCTGATACCATCAACTTCTTGCGCCATACTTGCCGCACCTATATCTTCTCTGCATCCAATACGCCTGCTGCTACGGCAGCCGCACTCGAGGCATTGCACATCATTCAGCAGGAGCCCGAGCGTATAGAGAAGCTTTGGAAGGTGACGCGCTATGCGCTGAAGCGCTTTAGTGAAGAGGGCTTCGAGATTGGCGAAACGGAGAGCCCCATCATTCCGCTTTATGTTCGCGACATAGAGAAGACCTTCCTCGTGACGGCGTTGGCATTCAATGCTGGCGTGTTCATCAATCCCGTCATTCCGCCTGCTTGTGCACCGCAGGATACGCTGGTGCGCTTTGCACTGATGGCTACTCACACCGAAGAGCAAGTTGAGCGTGGCGTGCAGGCACTGAAGAAGATTTTTGTGGAGCAGGGCATCATCAAGTAACGGCAGCCGATTTGCAAAAATAGGTATCGAGGTGTAGCGCAGTTGGTAGCGTTCCTGGTTTGGGACCAGGCTGTCGCAGGTTCGAGTCCTGTCACCTCGACCTTTGATTATATCAAGAGGAAATCTTTGTATTGCAGAGATTTCCTTTTTTATTGCCTGTTTTTTTGGAGATAACCGCCATTTTACTTATCTTTGCCAATAATTTGTTTTTGTATGGACGTAAACCTTAACCGCATATCGTTACTTTTGTTACTGACGTTGTCTGTGCTTACGGGCAGTGCTGATGACGGCGAGCGTGTGTTCAGCGTGTTCAATGCTTCAAACGGACTGGCCGACAACAGCGCGCAGACTATTATCTGTACCAAGACTGGCCGTATTGTCACCTCAACAATCGGCCACATCAACTTCTACGACGGTGTTACGTTCTCTCATATCGATACTGGTCACGAGGATATCTACCGGTTGTCCAATTACAGCGGCAACTATCACCTCTATTTCGATAAGCTGCACCATCTGTGGCTCAAGAACACCCATTCGGTTACCTGCGTTGATCTGTTGACCGAGCGTTTCGTCTCGGAGATTGAGGATGTCTTTGAGTCGATTGGCGTGACGCGCGAAGTCTCCGATTTGTTTGTCGACGGCGACGGCGCCCTCTGGCTGATGACCGGCGACCGCCTGATCTGTAAGGAGCGTGGCTATGAACTGCCGGTCCTCGCCACAGACAATCTGCAAGACTTGGACGTCTATGAAGGGCAGCAGCTCCTGCAGTTCTATGGCAATGGCGAGGTCGTAGGATGCGACTTGTCCAGCGGACGCCTGCTTTTTCGCAAGACAGCCTATACCGGTGCAGACGTGGAGCGCTACAATGCATCGTCGGTGTTGTGCCGCTATGGCACCTCTTTCTATCAGATACGCAATGGGCAGAAAGAGTCGGTCTTGCTGAACTTTGACGTGGATAAGCGGCAGTGGACAGAGGTGCTGCGCGTTCCCTATCATCTGAACAATCTGGTCATAGAAAACGACGTAATCTATCTGGCATCGGAGTATGGCTATTGGACCTATGACATCGCATCTGGTCAGTTGAATCACATTGAGGAACTGACGCTGGTCGGCGGACGTAAGCTGATGACTGACATCAATACTATCGAGTTCGACCGTCAGGGAGGTATGTGGATCGGCACGGAGAAGCGCGGCCTGCTGTATTCCAAGCCCTATCGCTCGCCGTTCGTTCCCTATACGTGGAACCAGCCACAGGCACTGGAGTATGCTGCAATGATGGATCAGCTGACACCCGAGACCACATTCCGTGGGCACGACGTGAACACCGTGTTCCGCGATAGTCGTGGGTGGACGTGGGTGGGAACTTTCACCGGCCTACAGCTCTATCCGTCTGCCAATGCCACGCCGCGCACCTTCACCCGCCACGATGGCTTGCTGAACGAAGTGATTCACTCCATCGTCGAGGA
>JAFUZD010000007.1 GCA_017476785.1 Prevotella sp.
GAGTGAATAAGATAAAAACGGAAATGAAAGCTATCAAGATTACAGAGCCTTCGGTGATGAAGGTGGTAGACATTGAGAAACCTCAATGCGGGAGCGACGACGTGTTGCTCAAGATTCATTATGTGGGATTCTGCGGCAGCGACCTGAATACTTATCGCGGACTGAACCCGATGGTGCAGATGCCCGTCATCCCCGGCCACGAGATTGGAGCCGAGATTGCAGAGGTGGGCGCCAACGTGCCCGAGCACCTGAAGAAGGGAATGGCCGTCACGGTGAATCCCTATACCAACTGCGGCCACTGCCCTTCGTGCCGCAACCGCCGCTATAATGCCTGCCAGCACAACGAGACGCTGGGCGTACAGCGCGACGGAGCAATGCGCGAGTACATTGCCATCCCGTGGCAGAAGGTAATCCCCATCGGCGACATCACCGTGGAGCACGCTGCCCTTATCGAACCGATGAGCGTGGGCTTCCACGCCGTCAACCGCGCGCAGGTGGTCGACACCGACGTGGTGATGGTGATTGGCTGCGGAATGGTGGGACTGGGTGCAGTAGTGCGCGCCATCCTGCGCGGAGCCGTCGTCATCGCCTGCGATATGGACGACGAGAAGCTGCAGATTGTGCGTAACCTCGGAGCCGACTACACCATCAACTCGGCAAAGGAGAATGTGCACGAGCGTTTGCAGGAAATCACTGGCGGTGCCGGTCCCGACGTGGTCATCGAGGCCGTGGGAGCCCCCGTCACCTATCAGATGGCCGTCAACGAAGTGGCCTTCACTGGCCGCGTGGTCTGCATCGGCTATGCCAAGCAGGACGTGCAGTTCACGACCAAGCTCTTCGTACAGAAAGAGCTCGACATCCGTGGTTCGCGCAATGCACTGCCCGAAGACTTCGAAGGCGTCATCCGCTACTTGCAGAAGAGCAACCCGCCTTACGACGTGCTCATCTCCAACGAAGTAACGCCCGAGCACGCAGAGGAGGCAATGCAGCAATGGATGCAGCAGCCTGCAAAGGTATTCCGCGTGCTGGTGAAGTTCTGACCGGCAGCAGCAAAGACAACGAACGATAGCAATTAACGGAATAAAAGAAGCCCGGTGCACTGTGAGCACCGGGCTTCTTTCTATGTTTAGCTGTCGGGGAAGACGGCTCAGTCTTCCTTATCCAGCAATATCTTCATCATCTCCACGGCAGCCTTTGCAACCGAGGTGCCGGGGCCAAAGATGGCTGCCACGCCGGCCTGATAGAGGAAGTCGTAGTCCTGAGCAGGGATGACGCCGCCGGCAATGACCATAATGTCGTCACGTCCCAGCTTGTGCAGCTCGTCGATGAGCTGCGGGATGAGCGTCTTATGACCGGCAGCCAGACTGGAAGCACCGACGATGTGCACGTCGTTCTCCACAGCCTCGCGGGCTGCTTCGGCCGGGGTCTGGAACAGCGGTCCCATATCCACGTCGAAGCCACAGTCGGCATAACCCGTTGCCACCACCTTAGCACCACGGTCGTGACCGTCCTGTCCCATCTTCGCAACGAAGATACGCGGACGGCGACCCTCTTTTCTCGCAAACTCTTCGGTCAACTCGCAGGCTTTCTCAAAGTCGGAGTCGTTCTTGCTTTCTGATGAATACACGCCTGAAATAGTTCTGATTACTGCTTTATCACGGCCTACAATCTCCTCGCAGGCATCGCTGATTTCACCTAAGGTACAGCGCAGCTGAGCGGCTTTGACGGCCAGTGCGAGCAGGTTCTTCTCGCTCTTCTTGCCTTCGCTGAACTCGCGCACGCACTCCGTAATCTCGCGGAGCGCAGCCTGACAGGCCTCCTCGTCGCGAGCGGCACGCACGGCCTTAAGGCTCTCTTCCTGCTGCACGCGCACTGCGGTGTTGTCAACCTCAAGGATATCGATTGGATCCTCGTGCTCCAAGCGATACTTGTTGGTACCGACGATGGTCTGTACACCCGAGTCGATACGGGCCTGCGTACGGGCAGCGGCCTCTTCGATACGCATCTTGGGCAGACCTGTCTCGATGGCCTTTGCCATACCGCCCAGCTTCTCAATCTCCTGAATGTGCTCCCAAGCCTTATGAACCAGCTCGTTGGTCAGCGTCTCCACGTAGTAAGAGCCAGCCCACGGGTCAATCTGCTTGCACACCTTCGTCTCGTTCTGGATGTAGATCTGCGTGTTGCGCGCAATACGGGCAGAGAAGTCCGTAGGCAGTGCGATGGCCTCGTCGAGTGCATTGGTGTGCAGCGACTGGGTATGACCGAGCACGGCTGCCATAGCCTCGATACAGGTGCGGCCCACGTTGTTGAAGGGGTCCTGCTCCGTGAGCGACCAGCCCGAGGTCTGCGAGTGAGTACGCAGAGCCAGCGACTTGGGGTTCTTGGCACCGAAGCTCTTCACAATCTTAGCCCACAGCAGACGTCCGGCACGCATCTTGGCACTCTACATAAAGTGGTTCATACCGATGTCCCAGAAGAACGACAGGCGCGGGGCAAAGGCATCGACCTCGATACCTGC
>JAFUZD010000069.1 GCA_017476785.1 Prevotella sp.
AAAAGGGGACGCTATTGACGGCGCAGCCCTTTTTACCTTTTTACTTTTTTACTTTTTTACCTTTACTTTCGCTTTTTTACTTTTTTATCTTTTTACTTTTTTACCTTTTTACCCTTTTACCTTTACTTCGACATATCCAGCTTCCACTCGCCTTTGTCGTTTTTGACGAGCTTCATATCCGACGTATCGGTCTTGCCGTCCTTATCGGTCACTTCCATCTTGACCACGGCCTTATCGCCGTCGATGGTCTCGTCGAGCACTTTGAAGCTCTCCACTTTGGGAGCCGACGAGCCCTTCTGCTCGAACAGCTGGACCAGCTGTTCTTTCTCTGCAGCCTTCTCCTCAGGGATGTCGAACAGGTCCACCAGTCCCTTGTAGTCTTTCTGCATTGCACACTCCATAGCCTTTGTAGCTACGGCCGACGGCGTATTGCCACCGGCACAACTTGCCACTGCGAATGCGATGACGCATACCAGTGCTGACATCAAAATCTTTTTCATTGTCATTTAGTTTTAGGGGTTAATAAATATTGTTGTTGAATAAAGATGCGGCGATTTCAGCAAGTCCGACGGAAAGTGGCAGTTGGTGCTCACCATCGGCAGGCTGATGCGGTGGCGCGGTGCGTCGGTCAGCGTCAGGCCGGCGCGGCTGTACGCATAGCTCACCAGCTCGGTGCAGGCCATCCGCGTGGTGTCGCTGTCGTCGTAGTCGTCGTCAAACAGCATCCCGCTGCGGTAGATGCCGACGGCTATCTCTGCCGCCCGCCGTGCAACGGTGCTGTCAGTGCAGCGGCATACCTCGCCCCGGCAGGCATATTCCGACGAGAAGAAGCGCTCCGGGCGGTCCATCTTCACGCGGTCGGGGTCGCCCTCGTAGTCGGGTTCGTCGGGCACGGCGTGGACAATCATCGGCACCCCCGACGAGTCGACCACGATGCCTACGTGTGAGTAGCTGCTGCCACGGTCGGCAGCGATGACGATGCGGCTGACGACGGCATTGCCCCGGCGAAACACCACGTCGCCCGGCCGCAGCTGCACGCTGTCGGGCAGTATGGAGTGAAATCCGTCCCGATTTGCCGAGCAGGCAGCCGTCAGTACGGCCATCAGTATGGGCAACAGTCGTCTCATAGGCATTTACAGATAGTCTATCAGCACGTCCCACACGGCAATGATGTGGCAGATTGAGCCTGCCAGCACGAAGAAGTGGAACACGGAGTGCATATAGCGTTGCTTGTTGAGCGAGTAGAAGACGGCTCCCGTGATGTAGCAGATGCCCTCGGCGATAATCCATACGACGGCTGCCGTGGAGACCGAGTCGATGAGCGGCTTGAAGGCCACGAGCACCGAGAGCCCCATCCCAACGAAGCAGAACGTCTCTACATTGCTGTGCTCCTTCAGCCGTATGAAGCTGACGACGGTGCCCGCGATGGCGCAGAGCCACACGAACGAGAAGAGTGCCCAGCCCCAGTAGCCCTGTTGTCGCAGGGCAATGAGCGTCAGCGGAGAGTAGGAACCCGCAATGTGCCAGTAGATGGCAGCGTGGTCCCAGCGGCGCAGCCGCTCTTTCCACGGCGAGCGTCGCGGCAGCGCGTGGTAGACCGTGCTGGCAATGTAGCTGGCCAGCATCCCGAAGAGATAGAGCCCCACGCCGAGGCCGGCCCAGTTGCTGCCGCTGTGAGCCACCATCACGATGAAGATGACGCCGACCGTCGCACCCAGCGCGATGCCGCCCGCGTGCGACCACGTGTTCCACAGTTCTTCCTTATGTGTGTATCTGATGCTCATTGTTGCTCATTAGGTCTGGTTGCAAAGATAGCGTTTTTTCTCTGTTCGGGGGCGTTCAGTTTTACAAAAAAAGCGTCAATCTAACAAAAGTTTGTCATTTATTGCCCCCTTTGCGCGTTATCTGCGCCAAAATCGCTATCTTTGCAGACACTAACGGATAATGCATTATGGAATCAAGACTTGTCATTTATAATACGCTCACGCGTCAGAAAGAGCGCTTCGAGCCGTTGAATGCCCCCAATGTGGGTATGTATGTGTGCGGACCTACCGTCTATGGCGACCCGCATCTGGGTCACGCCCGTCCGGCCATCACCTTCGACCTCGTGTTCCGCTATCTGCGCCACTTGGGCTATAAGGTGCGCTACGTGCGCAACATTACCGACGTGGGCCACTTGGAGCACGATGCCGACGAGGGCGAAGACAAGATAGCCAAGAAGGCACGGCTGGAGCAGTTGGAGCCGATGGAGATAGCCCAATACTACACCAATCGCTATCACGACGCGATGGATGCACTGGGTGTGCTGCCGCCCAGCATCGAGCCCCACGCCACAGGGCACATCATTGAGCAGCAGCAACTGGTCAAGCAGATTCTCGACAATGGCTATGCCTACGAGTCGAATGGCTCCATCTACTTCGACATCGAGGCCTATAATAAGGACCATCGCTACGGCATCCTCAGCGGCCGCTCGCTGGAAAACATCAAAGACGAGAGCCGCGAGCTGGCCGGCATCGGCGAGAAGAAGCATCAGGCCGACTTCGCCCTGTGGAAGAAGGCGGCTCCCGAGCATATTATGCGCTGGCCCTCGCCGTGGAGCGACGGCTTCCCCGGGTGGCACTGCGAGTGCACGGCAATGGGGCGCAAGTATCTGGGCGAGACGTTCGACATCCACGGAGGCGGAATGGACCTCGTGTTCCCCCACCACGAGTGCGAGATTGCACAGGCCGTGGCTGCGCAGGGCAAGCCTGCCGTGAAGTATTGGATGCACAACAATATGATTACCATCAACGGCCAGAAGATGGGTAAGAGCCTCGGCAACTTCATCACGCTGGAGCAGTTCTTCACGGGCAATCACCCGTCGCTCGAACAGGCTTACTCCCCGATGACCATCCGCTTCTTCATCCTCTCGGGCCACTATCGCGGCACGGTAGACTTCTCCAACGATGCGCTGAAGGCCTCGGAGAAGGGACTGCAGAAGCTGTTGCAGGGCATTAAGGACATCGACAGGGTGGTGCCAGTGGCTGCAGAGGCTGCTGAGAGTGCTGCTTTCGTCCGCTCGCTGCGCCAGCGTTGCTACGACGCGATGAACGACGATTTGGCCACGCCCCAACTGATCAGCATCCTGTTCGAGGCCTGCACGCTGGTGAACAAGCTGGTAGACCATAAGGCAACCATCAGCGCGGCCGACTTGCAGGAGTTGCGCGAGGTGGTGCAGCTCTTCGCCTTCGACATCCTCGGCCTGCGTTCCGACAGCACTGGCGGCAACGAGGCACGCGAAGAGGCCTACGGAAAGGTGGTGGATATGGTGCTCGACCTGCGCGCCAAGGCTAAGGCGGCGAAGGACTGGGCCACCAGCGACCAGATACGCGACGCGCTGGCTGCTGCCGGATTTGAAGTGAAGGATACGAAGGACGGTGCCACGTGGCGACTGAACAAATAAGGCGTATGAACTCCTAAGAAGGAATGTGCGCCGAGCAGATTCCTATCGACCGACGCGCTTGCTCCTCAGAGGCAAGCGCGTTTTCTGTGCCCCGCTTCCTCCTCGTGGCGGTCGGGCTGCAAAGAATTCTCGCGTAAATTTTTGAAATTCTCGCGAGAATTCCGAAAATTCTCGCGAGAATTCTTTCCTGTCCCATAGCCCCGATGTCCTGTCGCAGCCTTATTCGTACAGTCGGAACATCCGTTCCATCATCTGCCACTTCTCGTTCGATGTCGCATCGGCGGCGCATTGCTGGAAGGCAGCCACGTACTGCTCCCACTCCTGCTGGCGCGGCAGCGTGGCCAACCGGCTCATCGCCTCGTCCCAGCAGAAGTCGGCCGGTGCGTCGACAATCATAATGAGGCGGTTG
Organism: Prevotella sp.; assembly: GCA_017476785.1. Taxonomy (GTDB): domain Bacteria; phylum Bacteroidota; class Bacteroidia; order Bacteroidales; family Bacteroidaceae; genus Prevotella. The sequence goes on from JAFUZD010000069.1 coordinate 3,852, forward strand.
CCGGCGATGTAGATTTCCATCTCCAAGATGCCCACGGCGCGGATGCCCGCCTTTATCTCGTCCCAGAAGTGGTCGGGGTCGTGCGCCTCGCGGTAGCGGCGTATCAGCTCTGCGTCGTCTTTCAGCTCCAGCGTCTGGCAGTAGCGCTTGGTGGGCTGGTTGAATTGTTTCTGTAAGTAGCCTTCAGTCATTTTGGTATGCTTGTTTGGTCATATAGATAGCAATGGTCTTGTGGCGGACGTAGGCCGAGTCCACGTACATCAGTCCGCCGTAGGGTCCGCGCTCGCCCCACGAGTTTTTCATTATGAAGTAGAGCCGTCCATCGGTGTGCCTGCGCGCCATTCCCACGATGGCCATACAGTGGTTGTCCGTAGGCTGTCCGGGCGACAGGCGTGTGTAGTCGGCCGTGCCGTCGTCGGGCTTGAACAGCGGCTCGTTGGTGTCGCCCTCCCAGCAGATGCCGTGGTGGCGGGCTACGGCAGTCGTGAGGTGGTGCATCAGCGAGTCGGGCGGAATGTGGAGGAAGCGGTTGTGCTCCCAGTTGTCGGGCAACGGCAGCTCCACCTCTTTATAATAAGGGGCGTGTGCAACGGACGTCAGCGCGATGTATTCGCCCGGGGCACACACCGAGCGGGCAAACTCCTGCGGCGTGTACACCAAGCCCCCCATAAAGACGCGCAGGGGCGGGATGAGTGTCGAGTCGTCAGCCGAGCGGTAGGCACTGTAAGTGCAGATGCCGTACTGCTGTATGGCGTTGATGAGCGTGTGCCCCATTCCGCGCTCGTGGCCGGGATGGTGGCGGCGCATCATCCATTCGACGTAAGCCGGCGAGAGGTCTACTGAGTCGCCCCGTCCGATGTGCTCCGTCTCAATGGCGGCCAGCATCGCGTAGGCCCAGCACAGCTGGCTGCTGCCCTGATTCTTGACGGGCGTCATCCCGTTCATCACCACCACGTCAAACCGTGGCGGCTCCGTCGTACAGGCTGCCAGCAGGAGCACCAGCAGGCTGCCATAAAGTAATCTTCTCCTTGTCACGCCGCAAAGATAGCATTTTTAAGGACAGAATCGTCCTCTTCAATGCAAAAAACCCGCAATTAAGATTATTTAACGAACAGCTTGGTTAGGGGGGGTGATTTTTCGTATCTTTGCTCCAGACTAACCATTTTCATTTAAAAACAGAACGAGAAAAATGATGAGACAAACAACGAAAACCCTGTTCCGGCTGCTCAGCCTACTGTTCCTTGCAGCCGTCACCTTCACCCTCAGCGCCTGCGGAGGCGACGACGACGGCGATGCAGCTCCCGTAGAAGAACCCAAGACCATCGGCATCGTGGGTCTTGTCGGAGAAATGCTTGACCAGAATATCGAAATGGTCGCCGTTCAGGACGGCTTCCCTGCGTATATATATCATTATAAATCAGGGAGCTTGACTCGCTGGCAGCAAACCAGCAACGGCAGCTATTACAGTCTGGATATCAACGATGAATACAAGACCGACGACATCAGCAAGTTCTATTACAGCTACTACAAGGTGAACGACCGCGCCACGCGGTCCTTCCACGTGACATACGACGGCACACACGATATGTATGTGTTCCAATACGAGGACGACGGCGAGGAGCCCACGGCGGAATACCTGCGATTCGAGGAAATCGAAGGCGTAGACAAATGGACGCGGATGAAAGTGACGGAAATGGACGCCAACGGCAACGTCGTACGCGAGATAGACCCCAACCAGTTCCGCTATCGCATCTTCAGCTCGCTCTCGTGGAATCGCGTCTCCAGCGGCGGCGGCTCCAGCAGCTATGGCGACGACAACGTGTGCCCCAACTGCAACGGCAGCGGCAAGTGTCCCAAGTGCAACGGCAAGGGCTACACCAGTATCACCAGTAGTGGCTTCAAGACGTACTGCCCAGCCTGTGCCCACTCCGGCAAATGCATCAAATGTGGCGGTACGGGCTATATTTCCGGCGGCAGTTCCGGCGGTAGCAGTGGTGGCAGCAGTGGCGGCACGGACTACAGCGCCCTCTACGACTTCACGCCCACCACGGCCTATATCATCACCAAGACGACGAATAGCAGCGGCATCTCCTCCTACTCAGCCTCGTCGCAGTCGATGCAGAAGGGCGTGGCCAAGAGTGGCACGCGCGTCTGCCTGTTCAACAATGCCAAGACCATCAATTATGGCTCGGCCTCGACCAACAGTGACCGCACGCAGGGCGGCTATTCTGTCGGCAGCTACTCTTATCTGGTGCGGGACAACCCCAACCTCAACACCACTAAGTATTACTACTTCAACTGAGCAGGCTCTTCCCTATCACCCCCAAAAGCACCGGGCAACCCGTCGCCCGGTGCTTTTTTCGTCCGTTTCTGTCCCCTTATTCACCAATTCTTCGTACCTTTGCAGGCAAAACAGAGTGGTGAAGTATGTACGATATACAAATTATACGGAACAAGATTTACGAAATACGAGGTACGCGTGTGATGCTTGACCGCGACTTAGCGGCGATGTACGGGGTGGAAACGAGAGTGCTGAACCAAGCTGTCAAGCGCAATCAACAACGGTTTCCCGAAGATTTTATGTTCCAGCTGACCAAAGAAGAATGTTTAAGATCACAAATTGTGACCTTAAACACAGCACGAGGGCAGCACTTGAAGTACCTCCCCTATGCATTCACGGAGTTGGGAGTGGCAATGCTAAGTTCCGTGCTTCGCTCTGAAACGGCCATAGAGGTCAATATGGGCATTATGCGGGCCTTTGTTTCATTGCGCCAGTTAGTTGCACTGCCCGACACATCGAACCGGTTGGCACAGATAGAGCGTGAGATTTCGCGTATTAAAGAGGAAATGAATGAAACACTGGCCGACCAGAACGATATCAATGAGAGTACGCGGATGCAGCTGGATGCCATCAGTATGGCGTTGGCCGAACTACAAGCAGACAGGCCTGCGGAAAAGCCACGAAAAAGAATAGGATTCATCATTGACGACAAATGAACAAGAAAGACTTTGAGATAATGGCGCCTTTGGGCAGCCGCGAATCATTGGCAGCGGCGCTGCAGGCGGGAGCCGACTCCGTCTACTTCGGTATCGGACGGCTGAATATGCGCGCCCACTCAGCATCAGCCTTCACCATTGACGACCTGCGTGAGATTGCGGCCACCTGTCGCGAGCGCGGCGTGAAGACCTACCTGACGGTCAACACGATTATCTACGGTGAGGACATCCCGGCGATGCGCGAGATAGTGGATGCTGCCCGCGAAGCCGGCATCACGGCCGTCATCGCTTCCGACGTGGCCGTGATGACGTACTGTCGGTCGGTGGGGCAGGAGGTGCACCTGAGCACGCAGCTCAACATATCCAACGTCGAGGCACTGCGCTTCTATGCCCAGTTTGCCGACGTGGTAGTGTTGGCACGCGAGCTGAACCTCGACCAAGTGGCTGAGATTCACCGCGCCATTGAGCTGGAGCATATCTGCGGTCCCAGCGGTCGCCCGGTGCGTATTGAGATGTTCTGTCACGGCGCGTTGTGTATGGCCATCAGCGGTAAGTGCTATCTGTCGCTGCAGAACGCGGGACGCTCGGCCAACCGCGGCGAGTGTATGCAGCTGTGCCGCCGCTCCTACACCGTGACCGACAACGAGACGGGCACGCAGCTGGAGATTGACAACAAGTACATAATGAGCCCGAAGGACCTGAAGACCGTCCGCTTCATCGACCGGATGATGCAGGCCGGTGTGCGCGTGTTCAAGATTGAGGGGCGCGCCCGTGGACCGGAATATGTCTACACCGTGGTGCAGTGCTACCGCGAGGCCATCGACGCCGTGGTCGACGGCACGTTCACCGATGCGCGTAAGGACGCGTGGGACGAGCGGTTGGCCAGCGTCTTCAACCGTGGCTTCTGGGACGGCTACTATCAGGGGCAGACGCTGGGCGAGTGGAACAAGAACTACGGTTCCAATGCCACCGTCCGCAAGCAGTATGTGGGTAAGGGCGTGAAGTATTTCTCGCGGCTCGGCGTGGCTGAGTTTACCGTTGAGGCCACGACGTTCAGCGTGGGCGACCAGCTGCTCATCACGGGGCCTACCACGGGTGTGCTCTATGTCACGGCCGAGGAGATTCACGACGATGTGCAGGCTGTACAGACAGCGCAGCAGGGCACGCGCGTCAGCATTAAGGTGCCGGCGAAGGTGCGGCCGAGCGATAAGTTGTTTAAGTTGGTATCTGAGACCCAGCCCTAAAACCCACCCCCAACCCCTCCCGAAGGGAGGGGAGCTTGGTTAGTTTTGATGAACAATAAAATATGTATAACGAAGATGAGTGATACAAACAAAAAACCCCTCCCGATGGGAGGGGATGGGGCAGGGCTGAACGCCACCCAAGACGAGATTATAGAAGAATTCACCGGTCTGGATGACTGGATGGACAGATACCAACTGCTCATTGACCTCGGCAACGAGCAAGAGCCCTTAGACGAGCGTTACAAGACGGAGAGCAACTTGATTGACGGATGCCAGAGCCGCGTGTGGCTGCAGGCCGACTATGAAGACGGCCGCATCCGTTTCACGGCCGAGAGCGATGCGCTCATCGTGAAGGGTATCGTCAGCCTGCTCATCCGCGTGCTGAGCGGTCATACGCCGCAAGAGATTCTCAATGCCGACCTCTACTTCATCGACCGCATCGGGCTGAAGGAGCATCTGTCGCCCACGCGCAGCAACGGCTTGCTGGCAATGGTGAAGCAGATGCGGATGTACGCACTGGCCTTCTCGAAAAAGAGCTGAGCTTTTGCAGTTATTGCGCCCGTGTCAGCTCGTAGGCATCGAGCTTGGCGAGGTAGAATTCGCGCACGTCTTTCCATCGATAGTACGGGGCGATGTTGCTCTTCAGGGGCAGCGTCGCCTCGTTTTCGTTGAGCAGCACCTTCACCAGCACATCCTTATCGTTGACGTCGCGGCGGTAGAAGACGAACTGCAGGTTGGCAGCCATCGGGAACACACGATAGTTAATCCATCCGTGGCGCTCCAGCGAGTCGAAGTCGTCCGTGGCATAGCCGAACCCATTGAGATTGAGCAGGCAGGTGAGCGGCATCACCATCGTCTCGTGGCCGAATCGCAGTGTGGCTCCCGGCTTGTAGAGGCGCAGACAGCTGTCGGCCTCCTCGATGATGCGGCGCAGTAGGTTGCGCTGCGTGTAGGGCTGGTTGCCGCCGCTGACGGTCGACGGGCCATAGGCAATATACCACCACGCATTCTCCTTCTTCCAGTTGCAGTACACCTCGTCGTCGTTGAACAGGTCGTAGAGCGTCAGCGTGTGGCGCAGTTCGGTGCTCTGTATGTTGCTGGCAATCTTAAACAAGTCCACGTTGAGGCGTATGGGGTTGACGTGCCGGCGGACGTAGGCAGTGTCGTTGAAGAGCTGGGTCATCAGCCGGTCGTTGTTCTCGTAGCGGTCGGCATAGGCGCGGTACTTTGCCTGCACGGCAGAGTCCATAGCCTGCGAGCGCAACAGCTGGTCCTGATAGTTCATATACCACATATCGTGCTCTGAGGCATCGTGGCGGATGCGCAGCTTCGGGTTCAGTGCCACCAGCTGCTGCAGTGCGTTCTCCATAGACAGGATGCAGCGGATGACCACCGTGCTCTTGGCATCGATGCGCGCCTCGCCTTCGAACACCTCGGGGAAACGCTCGAACATCCGACGGGCAATCTGGCGGTGCTGCTCAGCCCCCAGCTGCGTCAGTTCGCCGTAGCGGCCGGCAGCCTCTTCGCGTATCAGCTTCAGCCGTCGCAGCACGTCGCGCCCCAGCGGCGTCAGCTTGCCCAGCGAGTCGGCCTTCTGCAGCACGCGATACGGATTGTCGTACTGCTTGGGATTAATCAGGTAGCGTGAGCCGTGGCGACCGTAGTGGCCGATATAGAAAGGCTTCTTGACCTTTGGCGCGGGTGTGAGCTTAGCCTGTCGTGGTCCGGGGTAGGCCAGATAGTTGCTGGCAGAGTAATGTATGTCTTTCGCAAAGTCCTGCCGTGCTGTTTGTGCCGTTGTGCAGAGTGTTGCTGCCAGAACAGCCAGCATCATAATAAGTCGTTTCATAAATCGCTGCTCGTGATTTGGTTCGGTTGCAAAGATACGATTTTTTTTGGAAAAACCGCACAATGCGCCGGATTTAATATTGATGTACGGTGCTTTTCTCCCGATGCAAGATGCTTCCTCAGGAGCGACCGTCAGCTCAAGCGGTTGTCGGGAAACGACGGCTATGAGGAGACCATTTGATGATTTTAGTTGACTATTTTCAGCAGAAGTGTGCCGTATTTCCCTCAAATTTACTATCTTTGCCGTAGGTATTCAAAATAGTAAGGGCTATGGCAAGAAAATTTATAGACAATCAGCCGTCTGTCAGTGCTGCTGACGAGCAGGAATATTTGGAATTGTGCAAGCAGCCGCGGATTCCCGGTCGGGATGGTGGCAAACTGGCTGCCGTGAAGCTGTATCAGGAACGCACGGGCTGTGGACTGGTGGAGGCACGCGACTATATAGAACAACTATGCGTAAAGAACGGATTGACTTCGGCGGATGCCAGCCCGTCGCCGGCAGGTGTTGCCGGGACAGGAGAACCCCGCCGAAGCAGTCCGTTTTCAGTATGGCTGATGGTGGGAGTGGCCCTGATCTTCCTCCTTTGGTGGCTCCTGCATTCCTAATCCCCTCGGCAGACATCCACCCTAATCGCATCAATTACTACAATCAATATGGCAAGAAACTCTAACTGGCAAGATGATTACTGGCTGCTGCTGATGCAAGCCTATCTGAAGAAACCCGTGGGTGTGAAGCCGATGTACAGCCGCGTGATGGTAGACCTCGCGCTGGAGCTGCACATCGCCCCGCAGGCCTTGTTTGCGCGGCAGTGTGAGATAGCCAATCTGGAGACACCGCGCATTGAGCGCATCTGGGAGCAATATGCCCAAAGCCCGCGACGCTTGGCCCGTGCCGTCAGGCTGCTGCGCGAAATGAAGGGATTCGGTAGCGGGGGCGACTTCTACGAGGGCGTGGACGTGCAAGAGACTTTCGAGCGCGACTTCCGCCCGCTGGCCGAAGACGACCGACTGCTGCCTATAATGCTGGTGCTGATACTCGACCTCTACTTCCGGCTGACACCCATCACGATGGTCAGCGAGACCCCTGAGGTGCAGCAGCTGGCGCGGCTGATGCGCATCCCGGTAGACTTGGTGGTCGACGTGCTCTATATCTACCAGCACTACGACCCCTATCTGAACCGCCGCGACATCGTGCTCAGTCAGCTATTGGTGCCCTGCCGGCAGATATGGCAGCGCTATGGCAACAGCGACACCGAGCAGCTGGCCTCCTATGCCAGTCAGCTGGAGGAATACTTCAAATAGTTTAAGTTCATAGCTGATAGTTCGTACTTATTTCGTAACTTTGCAGCTTGTTAAGCAAATCACGGAAACGATGCCCCAAGAGCAGATACAAGAACAGCGGCAGGCGCAAGCACTGAAGCAGACACAGACCATCACGCAGCAACAGCTGTTGCAGGCCCAGCTGACCGAGCTGCCTATTACCCAGCTGATGGAACGCATCACCGCCGAGATGGACGACAACCCCGCACTGGAGGTGACCGCCACAGGCGATGAGCTGCCCGACTGGGCTGAGGGCTCCTATGCCAGCGACGGTGCGGCTGCCGATGCGTCTGACGACGACTACGACCGCCAGTCGGAGCGCGAGGAGCGCCAGTCGGCACTCGACGAGGCACTGCAGGGCATCGGGCGTGACGACGAGGAACTGCCCGTCTACCACGGTGGCAACAATACGGCAGAGGAGCGCGAGCCGATGGTCTATGGCGAGACGGTCTCGTTCTACGACCAGCTGCGGCAACAGATGGGCGAGACCGACCTCAGCGAGCGGCAGCGCGACATAATGGAATACCTCATCGGCTCGCTCGACGACGACGGCCTGCTGCGCAAGTCGCCCGACAGCATTGCCGACGAGTTGGCCATCTATCATAACCTCGACGTTACGACGGCCGAGATTGACGACGTGCTCCGCATCCTGCAGAGCTTTGACCCCGCCGGCATCGGAGCACGCTCACTGCAAGAGTGCCTGTTGCTGCAGATAGGGCGGCGCGGTGCCTCGCGGCTGACGGAGCTGATGGACCAGACCGTCCGCCACTACTTCGGCGAGTTCACCAAGAAGCACTGGAACCGCATACAGCAGTCGCTCCGCCTGACCGACCTCGAAGCCGAAGCACTCTTCGGCGAGCTGCGCAAGCTGAACCCCAAGCCCGGTGCATCGATGGGCGAGGTCGTGGGCCGCTCAATGCATCAGATAACGCCCGACTTCATCGTCGACACGCTGGACGACGGCACCATCACCTTCCAGCTCAATCAGGGCGACCTGCCCGAGTTGCAGGTGTCACAGTCGTTTGCCGACACGCTGCGCGAGTATCAGGACAACAAAGAGCATCTGAGCCGCCAGATGAAGGAGGCACTGCTCTACACCAAGAAGAAGGTAGACGCAGCGCAGAGCTTCATTGAGGCCATCCGCGTGCGCCGCCATACACTGACCGTCACGATGCGGGCCATCATCCAGTGGCAGCACCGCTTCTTCGAAGATGGTGACGAGGCTTTGCTGCGCCCGATGATACTGAAGGACATTGCCGAGAAGACGGGTCTGAACCTGTCAACCATCTCGCGCGTATCCAATTCCAAGTATGCACAGACGCGCTGGGGCACTTTCCCCCTGCGCTATTTCTTCAGCGATGGCTATGTCACCGAGAGTGGCGAAGAGCTCTCCACACGCCAGATAAAGGCCGTGCTGCGCGAGCTCATCGATGCCGAGGACAAGCGCCACCCGCTGAGCGACAATGCACTCTGCACTGCGTTGGCCGGCCGTGGATTCCCCATTGCCCGCCGCACCGTGGCCAAATATCGTGAGCAGCTGGGCATCCCCATTGCCCGCTTGCGCAAATAGCTCAAGAGAACCGATGACCAGAGAGAAACAGATAATCCTCACAGCGCGGGTGGTCAGTATGCTGTTCACCCCCTTCTATCTGCCCCTGTTAGGGCTGATAGTGCTTTTCACGTTCAGCTATCTGAGCATCCTGCCGTGGCCGTTCAAGTTGCAAGTGCTGGCTACGGTCTATCTGTTCACCATCCTGCTGCCCACTTTGTTCATCCATTTCTACCGCCGCTATCAGGGCTGGAACCTCATTGAGCTGGGCCACCGCGAACGACGAATGGTGCCTTACTTCATCTCCATCTTCTGCTACATTGCCTGTATCTACCTGATGGAGCTCAATCACATCCCCTATTTTATGGTGAGCATCCTCATCGCAGCCCTGCTGATACAGCTCACGTGTGCGATGATTAACGTGTGGTGGAAGGTGAGCACCCACACGGCGGCCATCGGGGGCGTGGCCGGGGCCCTCTTTGCCTTTGCCAACTATTTCCTGTTCAATCCTGTGTGGTGGCTCTGCTTAGTCATCGTACTTGCCGGAGTCTTGGGCACTGCCCGTATGATTCTGCGCCAGCACACTTTGTCGCAAGTGGTCAGCGGCTTCTTCGTCGGCTTCCTGTGCGCTGTCATTGCTATTTTTTACATCCGAATATGAAACCATTAGTAAGCATTATTATGGGCAGCACCAGCGACCTGCCCGTTATGGAGAAAGCCTGCAAGCTGCTCGACGATTTGCAGGTGCCATTCGAAGTGAATGCGCTCTCGGCCCATCGCACCCCCGATGCCGTGGAGCAGTTTGCCCGCAGTGCGCAGGAGCGTGGGCTGCGCGTCATCATAGCAGGAGCCGGAATGGCGGCTGCACTGCCCGGCGTCATTGCCGCCTCGACCACGCTGCCTGTCATCGGCGTGCCCATTAAGGGAATGCTCGACGGGCTCGACGCACTGCTCAGCATCGTACAGATGCCGCCGGGCATCCCCGTGGCTACGGTGGGCGTGAACGGGGCACAGAACGCTGCCATACTGGCCGTGGAGATGCTGGCACTTGCCGACGAGGACTTGGCTCAGCGGCTGGCAGACTACAAGAGCAGCCTGAAGACTAAGATAGAGAAGGCCAATGCCGAGCTGGCAGCGGTGAAGTATTCATTTAAAACCAACTGAATGTACCGCAGACGACTATCTACCGAGACTCGTGTGGGCACCATCGGCATTGGCGGGCAGAACCCGATACGCATCCAGTCGATGGGTACCGTCGATACCAACGACACGGAGGGCTGCGTGGCACAGGCCAAGCGCATCATCGATGCTGGGGGCGAGCTGGTGCGCTTCACTACACAAGGTACCCGTGAGGCTGAGAATATGCAGCACATCTCTGCACGGCTGAAGGCGGATGGCTATCAGCAACCGCTCGTGGCCGACGTGCACTTCACGGCCCACGTGGCCGACATTGCCGCGCTCTACTGCGAGAAGGTGCGCATCAATCCCGGCAACTATGTCGACCCGGGGCGCACGTTCAAGCATCTGGAGTACACCGACGAGGAATATGCGGCTGAGCTGAAGAAGATTGAAGCTAAGCTCGTGCCGTTCCTGAACATCTGTCGCGAGCACCATACGGCCATCCGCATCGGCGTCAATCACGGCTCGCTCAGCGACCGCATTATGTCGCGCTATGGTGATACGCCGGCCGGTATCGTGGAGAGCTGTATGGAGTTCTTGCGCATCTGCCGGCGCGAGCAGTTCGACGATGTGGTCATTTCTATCAAGGCCTCCAATACGGTGGTGATGGTACAGACCGTGCGCCTGCTCGTAGAGACGATGGACCGCGAGCAGATGCACTATCCGCTGCACCTCGGCGTGACCGAGGCCGGCGAGGGTGAGGACGGGCGCATCAAGAGTGCCGTGGGTATCGGAGCCCTGCTGACCGAGGGTATCGGCGATACCATCCGCGTGTCGCTCTCAGAAGAGCCCGAGGCCGAGATTCCCGTGGCACGGCTGCTGGTAGACTCGATAGAGGAGTGTGCCCGTCTGCGCGCCGAGGCAGAAGCCTCGATAGCCAACGACACCATCACCCTCAGCATCGAAGAACCCGACTTGGAGACACTGCAACTCAAGGCGGCGATGGCCGTGGGGGCACTACTCATCGACCAGAAAGCCCATCAGCTGGTCATCCGTTCGTCTTCTCTCACCGAGACGCAGGCCGTGGCACTGGCCGACGCCATCCTACAAGCTGCCCGCATCAAGTTCACCAAGACCGAGTACATCTCCTGTCCGGGCTGCGGGCGCACGCTCTACGACCTACGCACAACCATCGCCCGCATCAAAGAGGCCACGAGCCACTTAGTGGGACTGAAGATTGGGATTATGGGCTGCATCGTCAATGGCCCCGGCGAGATGGCCGATGCCGACTACGGCTACGTGGGAGCCGGGCGCGGCAAGATTTCGCTCTATCGGCGTAAGGAGTGCGTGGCAAAGACCATTCCCGAGGATGAGGCCGTGGAGCGTCTGCTCGAACTCATCCGTAACGACCGCGAACAATGAACGAAGCACAGAAGATATCGGTAGTCATCAATACCTATAACGCCGAGCAGCACTTGGCCGAGGTGTTACAGGCCGTCAGCGATTTCGACGAGACGGTAGTGTGCGATATGGAGAGCACCGACCGCACCGTAGAAATAGCCCGCCAGTATGGCTGCCGGATAGTGACCTTCCCGAAGGCCAACCATAAGAGTGCCGAGCCTGCCCGCACCTTTGCCATCCAGAGCGCGCAGTCGCCGTGGGTGCTCGTGGTCGATGCCGACGAGATTATCACACCCGAGCTTCGCGCGTATTTATATAATAAGGTGGAGGAGAGCGACCCGCCTGCCGGGCTCTACATCCCCCGCCGCAACCGTTTTATGGGGCGCTACACGCGCGGTGGCGGTCACGACTACCAGCTGCGCTTCTTCCGCCGTGAGGGCACGGTGTGGCCGCCCTACGTCCACACGTTCCCGCAAGTGCAGGGACGTACGGAGAAGATACCCGGCCGCTATGCAATGTTGCATCTGGCCGATGAGACGATGCGGCAGTACGTGGCCAAGCTGAACGAATATACCGACAACGAGGTGGAGAAGCGTGCCTCGAAGCACTACGGCACGTGGGCACTGCTGTGGCGACCGGCGTGGCGGTTCTTGCGTATGTACGTCTTGCAGGGTGGATTCCTGTCGGGGCGGCGCGGACTGATGCAGGCTCAGCTGACAGCCTTTTATCAGTATGTGGCCGTAGCGAAAATCATTGAGAAACAAATGCGCGAACGCTTATGATACCCTTCTTTGCCGTGTTGCTGTTGCTGGCCGTTTCGGGTTGTGCCGTCTATTTCGGGTGTAACCGTGGAATGGCATCTAAGGCACGCGGCCAACAGGTGCGCCGTTTCCTGATTGCATCGGTGGTGGGTGCACTGCCTGCCGGGGTAGGAGCGCATCTGCTTCCGCTCATCGTGGCACTGGCGTGGATGCTGACGTTCCCGCTACTTTATCATCTGACCCACCGTCGCTCGTCGCCCGACTACGAGAATTATGCCGATACGGCGGCGGGCATCTATCTGGCAGGATGGCTGACGGCACTGGTGCTGCTGGTGCAGGGCTCGGTCGTCGGTCAGGCACTCGTTGGCATTCTGGCCTTCCTCCTGTTGCTGTTGCCCGTTGTGCAGTGGGTCTACTATGCACTGTATGGCACCTGCATCGATGCCAACGGAATGAAGATTGTGCAGGAAACCCACTATAACGAGATTATAGAGTTTGCCCGTTCCTATTCGCTGAGTGCTGTGCTGCTCACGTTACTGGCCGTCGTCGGTGTGCTGGCGGGCTGTGTCGGTGCCGCTGTGCTGTGCCCTGTCTGGTGTGGGCTGTCCCTGCCTGCGGTCAGCCTCTGGGTTGACGTTGCGCTGGGCTGCTACGTCGGTGCCGTCGGATGGTATCTGCTGAAGCCCCGCCACAGTCTGATGGCACGTACGGGTATTGTCCGTCTGTGGCTCGACATCCGTGACTATTCTGCCGGCAACGAACGCTATCTGGCCGAGATGGAACGGCGGTTACAGTCGTTGCAAGTGGAGCCCGTAGGTCAGCCTTACGACCGTCCGCACACGATGCTACTCGTCATCGGCGAGTCGGCTTCGCGCGACTATATGAGTGCTTTTGTGGAGCGCGAGCACGACACCACGCCGTGGATGAGGCAGCTGGTGGCCGACGAGGGTCATACGGTGCGCTTTCCCAACGCCTATTCCTGCGCGATGCATACGGTGCAGGTGCTGGAGAAGTCGCTTACGGAGATGAACCAGTATGGCCCGAAGAAATTCTATGAGTCGTGCTCCATCGTCGATATTGCCCACCGCTTGGGCTATCGCGTCCACTGGTATAGCAATCAGGGCCATTTGGGAGCCGCCGACACGCCCATCACCATTGTGGCCGAGACGAGCGACGTGGCCAAATGGACTAAGCAGGAACTGGGACGCGTGCAGTATGACGAGACACTGATTGACTTTCTCGACGAGCTGGATGCCACGCAGAACAATCTGTTGGTAGTCCATCTGAAGGGCAGCCACTTCAACTTCCAGAACCGCTATCCGCAGGACCAGACCGTATGGGGAACGCCCCAGACGCAGACCGAGGTGAGCAGCTATGAGAACTCATTGCGCTATACTGACGGCGTGCTGCATCGCTTGTTCGACTACTGTACGGAGCGGCTCAACCTGCAGACGATGGTCTACTTCTCCGACCACGCCACGGTGCCCGACCGTCGCCGCTCGCCCAATTTCGACGGCTTCGGCGATACGCGTATCCCACTGCTCGTCTGGATGAGCGACGAGTACCAGCAGAAGCACGCATCGCGTGCCGCAGCGTTGCGACAGAACCGCGAGCGCTACTTCACTAATGACCTGATTTATGATTTGTTCTGTGGGTTGCTCGACATTAGGAGCAACCGCTTCGACGAGGCGTCTTCACTCGCTTCGCCTTTATATCGATACCAGCGCGAGGAACTGCTGACCTACGAGGGACAGCGCCACATTGCCGACGACGCAAGCTGACCGTCGGCCAGTTCAGCGTCCACGCAGGCGGCAAACGGCCCAGACGAAGAAGAGGCGTGGCAACAACCGCAGCTGTTCGGCCGCTGTGTCGACCTCGTGAATCACCCGCATATTGTCCCACAGTCCTGCTGAGCGTTTTGCGTTCGATACGCCCGTGGTATCGAAGTCGGCGATGGCAAAGTCCACTTGCTCAAACCGCTTGCGAGCCAGCAGCAGCTGCTTCATCTGCTTGAAGTCGGCCGACATCCGGTGGCGCGTGTCGAACGGGAATTCCCGCAGGCACGCCGTGCGTACCAGTGCACTCTGATGACAGAAGAACATACGGTGGCTGTTGTGCGGTGCCTCGGCTCGCTTGATGGCACCGTTCTTGACGACGTCGCCATAGATGACGTCAGCGTTGCTGCGTTCGGTGTCGAAAAGCCGGCTCAGCACGTCGTCGGCGGCAAAGCGGTCGCCCGCATTCATCATTACCACCCATTCGCCCGTAGCCATCACCACCGCTTTGTTCATCGCGTCGTAGATGCCGCAGTCGGGTTCAGATACCCATCGGTCCAGCCGGCCGCGATACTGGCGGAGCCACGCCGCACTGCCGTCGGTCGACTGTCCGTCGATGACAATATATTCCAGTGCGTCGTACTGCTGGCGTGCCACGTTGTCCATTGTCAGTTGCAGCGGCTCCAGTGCATTGCGGCAAACGGTGACAACGGTCACCTTTGGGTGCTTGTTCTTCGTTTCCATTTCTTCGTGCAAAGATAGAAAATAATCGTGAAATATGAATTAGGAATTATGAATTATTCGTATCTTTGCACAGATGAAAGCATTATACTACGTGGTCTACGGGCTCTGGTATGCATTCTCGCTGCTGCCGCTGCGGGTACACTATGTGCTGTCCGACGTGCTCTATCTGCTCGTCTATCGGCTGGCAGGCTATCGCGTGGGCATCGTGCGGAAGAATCTGGAGCACTCGTTTCCCGAGATGACGGTCGCCGAGCTGCGACAGACAGAGCGTCGCTTTTACCATTGGTTCTGCGACTATCTGGTGGAGACGGTCAAGCTGCTGACCATCCGGCGCGACCATCTGCGCCGCCGGATGGAGTTCCGGGGCGTGGAAGCGGTAGATCGCTGCGTCCGTGAAGGGCAGTCGTGCGCTGTCTATCTGGGTCATCTGGGTAACTGGGAGTGGATTGCCTCGCTGCCGCTGTGGGTGACGGCTGAGGCGCAGTGCGGCCAGATTTATCACGCACTGGAGAATGCCACGTTCGACCAGTTGTTCTTGCGGCTGCGCCAGCGGTGGGGAGCCGTGTGCATCCCGATGGCAGAGATACTGCGCCGCTCGGTGGAGTTCCGCCGCAAGGGGCAGGCTACGGTCATCGGTTACATTGCCGACCAAGTGCCCTTCTGGAACAACATCCATCATTGGTGCCAGTTCCTGCATCAAGATACCCCCGTGCTGACAGGCACCGAGCGCATCGCGCGCAAGATGAATCAGGCACTGTTCTATATTGATGTCAGTCGTCCGCGTCGCGGGCACTACGTTGCCGAGTTCAAGCTCATCACACGGCAGCCCGCCGAGCTGGGCGAATATGAGGCGACCGACCGATATTTCAGCCTGCTGGAGCAGAGCATCCGCCGCCAGCCTGAGCTGTGGCTCTGGACGCACAATCGCTGGAAACGCACCCGCGAAGAGTTCGACCGCCGCTTCATAGTGGTCGACGGAAAGGTAATGCCGAAGGAGGAGAGACAATGATTTTCGTTCACGATAAGGGCCGGATGGCTAACAATATGTTGCAATACGGGCATCTGTATGCGTGGGGACGTGAGAATGGGCGGCCTACGATGTCGATGCGTTTTGCCTACAAGTACCCTTATTTCCATATCTGCCACACCCGTCACCACAACTTCCCGACCTATGTGGCGGCCAAGTATGCTGCCCGCTGGGGATTGATTCCCACCGTACGTTTCGATGAGGAGGGTGCCGATACGACCGTGCAGGAGCAGACGATGCGCCGCCGCCGGTGGGTGATGGCGGGCGGATGGTATGCTCGCTGGTACGATTTGTTCCTTAAGTACAAGCCCGAGATTATCCAACTCTTTGCCTTCGATGCCGCCATTGAGCAGCGTGTGGCCGGCATACTGGGCGATGAAGGGCCGCTGCGACTGGGCATTCACATCCGCCGAGGCGACTATCGCACCTTCTGCGGCGGCCGCTATTTCTACACCGACGAGCAGTATGCAGCCGTCATCGATAGCTTTCTGGCAATGGAACCGCACCGGCCGGTAGACCTCTTTATCTGTGGCAACGACCCGCAGCTCAATCGCGCTTATTATGAGCAGCGGTTTGCGCAGTGCCGCGTGGTGTTCCCCGATGGCAATCCGGGCGAGGACCTCTGCCTGCTGTCCCATTGTGACTATCTTATCGGGCCGCCCTCTACCTTCACGCTGGCTGCCGCGATGTATCACGACCGACCCCTCTACTGGGTGAAGAATCCGGCTGCTGTCGTTACGCCTGCCAGCTTTGGCCGTTTCGACCAGCTGTTCCGCCAGATAGTCTGAAACCCTCACTTCTCTGTCTCGGTCACTTAATTTATGTGAAATAGGGTGGCGTTACAGATTTTATCACTACTTTTGCCGTGCGTATGCGACAGATGTTTCTCATAGCATTGCTGGGCGTGTCGGCTGTGGCAGCAGCGCAGTCGAAGAATCCCGAAGACCGTATCGTCGATATGGACAGTCCTACCTTTGTGCCTACGGTGAAAGTGGGAAAGGTGTTTGAGGGGGGCGACAGCATTCAATATATGGAGATGAACAACGTGTACGTCTATCCGCCCGTGGAGTTCAAGAGCAAACGGCAGCAGCAGTCTTATATGCGACTGGTGAAGAACGTGAAGACGGTGCTGCCCATTGCTAAGGAGGTGAACCGCATCATCCTCGAAACCTACGAGTATATGGAGACGCTGCCCACCCAGCGGGCACGCGAGGAGCATATGAAGGATGTGGAGCGGAGCATTATGGAGGAGTACAAGCCACGAATGAAGAAGCTCACGTTCTCACAGGGGAAGTTGCTCATCAAGCTGATTCACCGCGAATGCAACTCGTCGTCCTACCAGCTGATTCAGGCGTTCCTCGGGCCAGTGAAGGCTGGCTTCTATCAGGCCTTTGCGTGGGCTTTCGGCGCCTCACTCAAGAAAGAATACCAACCCGAAGGGGTAGACAGACTCACCGAGCGCGTGGTGTTGCTGGTAGAGGCTGGGCAATTATAAACGGACACAAGCAAAAGGAGGTAAGCACTGCTTACCTCCTTTTGCTTTTATTATTATTCGGTGAACAGTAGCTGAACCAGTGTCTGTCCCACGGCACGCAGGGTGTTGCGGTCGATGTGCTGCATATCGTCGCTGACGGTATGCCACGTGGGGCCGAAGGAGCTCTGCTGACAGTCGGGGTAGTGGTTGATGATGTCGACGGTGGGAATCTGTGCCGTCTGGTTCAGTGGCACGTGGTCGTCGGTGATGTAGCCGCCCGTCTGGTTGGGGAAGAGCGAGCCGTAGCCTGCCGTCTGCGCGGCGCGCCAGATGCGGTCGACGATGGCGGCGGCATACTGGACGGAGAACCCCTCCCGATAGAAGTGTGCCCCCTGACCGCCCACCATATCCAGCAGAATGGCGTAGTCGTAGCGGCCGTCGCGCTGCGGGTCGTAGTGGGTGGCCCAGTGCTGTGCCCCCAGTGCCCACGTGTTGCCGTCGTCCTGAATGTCGCTCCACTGTGGTGTCCCCCAGTCTTCAGCATCGAAGCAGAGGAAGTCCACCGCGACGTTCAGTGAGTCGTGCTGCTGGATGAGCCGTGCCAGTTCCAACATCACGGCCACGCCGCTGGCTCCGTCGTTGGCAGCCATTACGGGCTGATGCCAGTTTGCCTCGTCGGGGTCGTTATCGGCCCACGGGCGCGAGTCCCAGTGTGCACAGACGAGGATGCGGCGGCCAGCCTGCGGGATGCTGTCAGCGTGGCGGGCAATGAGGTTGGTGGCTCGCAGGGGCGTGCCGTCATAGCCCGTCAGCGTGGCCTGCTGCTTGCTGACGCTGTAACCGTACTGCTCGAACTGTCGCCCAATCCACGCGCCGCACTGCTCGTGGGCCTCGCTGTTCATCACGCGCGGCCCGAACTGGCACTGTGCCGCGCAGAACGCGTAGGCCGAGTCGGCATTGAACTCAATCTCCACGGCTTTCGTCTCGGCCGTGGCGTTTGTCTTCTTCGGTGTGCTGCACGATGCGGCGAAAAGCAAGACCGTGCAAAGATAAAATGATGCGGTGGCTATACGCCCGATATGGATTCTCATCGTCTTTCTGATTATTTAATGTTCAACATTCCCCTCAGCCTTACCGTCAGGCTCCGCCAAGGATTTCCTATCCCTCCCTTACGCTCTGCACTTGCGACATTACGCGCAGGAAGTTGCCGCCCCATATCTTCTGGATGTCGCGCTCCGAGTAGCGGCGCATCATCAACTGGCGGGTGAAGTTGATGAGTTCCGAAGAGTCTGCCAGTCCACGTATACCGCCGTCGCCGTCGAAGTCGGTACCCAGTCCCACGTGGTCGATGCCCATCGTGCGAATGGCGTGTTCCAGATGTGCCATCGCGTCGCGGATGGTCGCCTCGCCTTCGGTACGCAGGAATCCGCTGTAAAGTGTCACCTGCATCACGCCGCCTTTGGCCGCCAGTGCACGCATCTGCTCGTCGGTCAGGTTGCGCGGGTGGTCGCACAGGGCGCGACAGCTGCTGTGGCTGCATACGATGGGCAGCTGGCTGATGTCCAGTGCATCGTAGAAACTCTTCTCGGCAGCGTGGCTCAGGTCGACAATGAGGCCCAGCCGGTTCATCTCTCGGACAACCTGTTCGCCGAATCGGCTGATGCCATTGTGCGTGGTACAGCCGCGTGCCGAGTCGCACAGGTCGTTGTCGCCGTTGTGGCAGAGGGTGATGTACACCACGCCGCGCTGGGCAAAGTGCTTCACGTTCTGCAGCTGTCCGTTGAGAGCCAGCCCGTTCTCGATGCCCAGCATTATCGACTTGCGTCCGTGCCGCTTGTCGCCGTAGAGGTCGGCTGGCGTGCGGGCAATGCTCAGATAGTCTTTGTGGCGGTCTACGATGGCTTCTATCTTGTCGAAGATCAGGTCAGCATACTCCGTTGGGCCGGCTACGTTGAGGTCGACCTTCGACGAGAATGTCTCTCCTATCTTGGGTTGTGGCAGGTAGGCCACCATTATCGTTGCGTCCTGCCGCCCTTCGGTCATCTTGTGCAGGTCTACCAGAATCTTCGGGTCGCGACTGCCGAAGTCGATACCCTTTGGGAAGAGCATCGGGGTGTCGCAGTGGGTGTCGAGCGTCAGGATGCGGTCGTGCAGGCGCTGAGCCCGCTGATAGTGGGCCGCCTGCGCCACCAGCCACTGGAACAGCGGCAGGCCAGCGTCGTCGCCAAGACATTCGGGGTGCCACTGCACGCCAATGATTGACTTGAACTCGCGGCTCTCTATGGCCTCGATAATGCCGTCGGTGGCACGTGCCGTGACGCGGAAGCGGCTGCCGGGATCGCTGACGGCCTGATGATGGAACGAGTTGACGAAGAGGCGGCCGCCCGCAGCGTCTATCTGGTCCTTATATATATAATATAAGGTGGAGTCGCGCTCCACGGTGACGGTGTGGGTAGGCTCCGCGCGGTCGGCATCCTGTGAGTGCTTGATGCCTATGCCACGCCGCTCGGTGAGGCTTAGGTCCTGTGCCACCTTTCCGTCGAGTGCCATTGCCAGCGTCTGTATGCCGCGGCAGATGCCGAGCATCGGAATCTGCCGGTTGTAGGCCAGCCGTGTGATGAGCAACTCGGGTAGGTCGCGCTCGCTGTTGATGTTCCCCAGCTTGGCCGACGGCTCCTCGCCGCAGTAGAGCGGGTTGTAGTCGGCTCCGCCGCTGAGCAGCAGGCCGTCAATGCGCTGCAACGTGTTGACGATGACCTCGGTATCGGCGGTCGGTGGGATGATGACGGGCACGCCGCCCGCGCGCACCACCGACTTATAGTAGCCCTCGGCCAGCTTGGCCGACTGCTCGGCATAGTTGCCCGTGATGCCAATGACGGGCTTCTGCTGCGCTTTGGGGAATGTGGCGTAGACATCGGATAACCGTGCCTGCCAGTCGTATCTGTTCATTGGATGAGGGGAGATTAGTCTATTTGTACTGGAATCTCGCGCTTGATGCTCTGCTCGAGCGAGATGAGCGTCTCGGTGGCCACCACGCCGGGAATCTCTTGCAGGCGGCCGTTGAGCAGATGCATCAGCTGCTCGTTGTCGCGGGCGTAGAGCTTTACCAGCATCGCGTAGGGGCCGGTGGTGAAGTGGCACTCCACGATTTCCGGGATGTGCTGCAGACGCTCCACTACGTCCTTGTACATCGAGCCACGCTCCAGCGTGATGCCCACGTAGGTACAGGTGGAGTAGCCGAGGCTCTTGGGGTTCACGTCGAATCCGCTGCCCATAATCACCTCACCGTCAATCAGGTGCTGCACGCGTTGGTGGATGGCTGCGCGCGACACGTTGCACTCGGCTGCCACATCCTTAAACGGGATGCGCGCATTCTTTGACAGAATGCTGAGAATCTTCTTGTCCAGATTGTCTATCTTGTCCATTCTGAAATATTGTTGGTTGTTCGTGTTACAAAAGGTAAGCAAAAGTAAGCATTTTTGTTGAAACAAGCAACATTTTGCAACGAAAAATGTGCATATTCAAGCAAAAAGGCGACAGAAGTGATTCTGTCGCCTTTTGGTGTCGTTGCCCTGCGGGGCTTCCGCTGTTGCAGTTTCAGCTTAAACAGTGCTCTTATTTCTTAGCCGTTCGCTTCAGCTTAGTAGACTTCACGGGAGCCGGCTTGGCCGGTTTGGCTGGAGCGGCCTGCTGGGCGGATGCTTCCTGTGCCTGTCCGTCGGCCTGCGCATTCCCGATGCCTACCAGCTCCACGTCAAAGATGAGGGTGCTGTAAGGCGGAATCTTGCCGGCAGCGCGCTTTCCGTAGGCCAGCTCCTGCGGGATGTAGAGCTGCCACTTGCTGCCCACGGGCATCATTGTCAGTGCCTCGGTCCATCCCTTAATCACTTGAGTGGGACGGAAGGTGGCTGGCTTGCCGCCATCCGAGCGATGGGAGTCGAACACAGTACCGTCGATGAGGCGTCCTTCATAATAGACCTGTACCTCATCCGTCTTCTTCGGAATGGGGCCATTGCCCTTTACCAGTACCTTATACTGCAGCTTGCTCGGCAGCGTCACCACGCTGTCGCGACGGGCATTCTGGCGCAGAAACTCCTGTCCGGCGCGCTTGTTGGCACCATAGAGCTTCTCTTCGCGTATCTGCCGGTTCTCCTCGCCGCGCTGGCGGAAGAACTTGTTGGCTGCGGTGTTGTTCTTGAACACCGTCGTATCGCCGCTGATGCCGTCGGCAAATCCGCGCTCTACCAGTGTGGCCACGATGGTGTCGGGCGTGTCGGTGAAGTCGCGGCGCATCTTGTCAACGGTTGGACCGCTAATCTGGTTGGCGGCACTGAGGCCTGCGGCATAGGCGCGGAACTTCGGGTCGTCTTTCTGGGCGAGGAAGTCGTTGTAGCCGCGCAGCACATCGTTGTAGTAGGCCGTGTCCACCTTCTCCACTTGCTGCAGATACTGCAGAAAGTTGGGTGCGATGGTCATTCCGGCCGCATAGCTCAGTGAGTCAGAGCTGTTCAGCAGCTTTACGGGCACGACGGCAACCGGTGTGGCCTTCTTCTTGTCTTTCTTTTTCTTGGCCTCGGCCGTATTGAAAGCGGCACCCGTCAGGATGACGAGTGCCAGCAGAATCAGTTTCTTCATTTCTTCTTCGGGTTAACCTCCAGCAGTTCAATCTTGAAAATCAGGGTCGAGAAAGGCTTGATGGCACCCTGCTCGCGCTCGCCGTAGGCCAGCTCCTGCGGGATGTAGACCTCCCACTCCGAGCCTGTGGGCATATGAACCAGTGCATTGGTCCAGCCGGCAATCACCTGATTGGCGCGGAAGTCAGCGGGCTTACCGCGCTTGTAGGAGCTGTCGAACACGTTGCCGTCGATGGTTCTGCCCTCGTAGTTGACGCGGACGAGCGATGTGTCGGCGGGGATGGCACCCGTACCTTCCTTAATCACCTTATACTGGATGAACGACTTGACCGTCGAACCGTCAGGCCGCTTCACCTCTACGGGCAGGGTCTTCACGCCCTCAGCCTTTGCATTCTTGGCGAGGAACTGCTCGCCGGCCTTCTTGTTGGGACCGTAGGTCTTCTCCATCGAACGCGTCTTGATGTCGCGCATCAGCTGTTGAGCCACCTGCTGGGCCGAGTCCTGTGTCATCAGTCCGCCCTTACCCGTGGTGCCGCTGATAAATCCTGCCATAAAGTTCTTCAGCGAGATGGTCTGCGTAGAGTCATCACCGAAGAGCTCGTGGTTGATTCCCTTTACCATCTGGTTGGAAATCTGCTGACCAATCTGAATACCGGCATAGTAGGCGGCCTTCTTCTTGTCGTCGCCTGCATTGGCACCCTCGTTCATACCTTTGATAAAGTCGTCGATATAGGCGGTGTCTACGCCCATACGGCCTACGAGATATTCTTTCAGACCCTGCGACTGAGCCATACCGATGGTGTAGCTCAGCGTGTCTACGTCGCTCTTAAGGTCGGCCTTAGGAGTCGAGTTGCCGCACGAGTAAAGGCTGGCGGCAGCGACAGCAACGATTGCTGCTAATGTAAATTTCTTCATTGTTGTTGTGTGATTGATATTTTTTTTGAGTTTTTTTCTTTTTCTCGGAGGTCTCGGAGTTCTCGGAGGTCTCGGAGTTCTCAGATAACCTGAATCAGCTCCACGTCAAAGATGAGGGCTGCATAGGGTGGGATAGAAGCGCCGGCACCTCCCTCGCCGTAAGCCAGCCGGTAGGGGATGAAGAAACGGTACTTGGCACCTTCCTGCATCAGCTGCAGACCCTCGGTCCATCCGGCGATGACCTGCTGCAGGCCGAATACGGCGGGCTCGCCGCGCTGCACGCTCGAGTCGAATACGGTGCCGTCGATGAGGAATCCCTCGTAGTGGCACTTCACCTGATCCTTTGCCGTGGGGCGCTTGCCGTTGCCTTCCTGCAGCACTTGATACTGCAGTCCGCTGGGCAGCGTCACTACGCCGTCTTTCTTGGCATTCTCAGCCAGATATTGCTCGCCAGCTTCCTTATGCACTTTCCCCTGTGCGGCGCGCTCTTTGTTGATTTTCTCCTCTTGTGCAGCAAAGTAGTCCTGCACAATCTGCTGTGCTTCGCGGTTCGAAACCTTCAGGTCGTTGCCGGCAATCACATCCTTAATGGCTGCGGCAAAGTCGTCGATGTTCAGTTCCGTCGCTCCCATCTGTGCCAGTTGGCGGCCGATGCCCAAGCCCAGCGAATAGCTCACTTTATCCATATTCTTATACCTTATTAATAATGATAATCTTAAAAAACGGCGCAAAGTTACGCATTTTATCTGATTTCGGAACTATATTTGGCGAAAAATTGCTATTTTTGTACATTCTTAATATTTGACTGCCTATGAAGAAGATTGTAGTATTGACCGGAGCCGGGATGTCGGTGGAGAGTGGGCTGAAGACCTTTCGCGATGCCGACGGCCTGTGGGAGGAGTATCCCGTCAGTCAGGTGGCCACGCACGAGGGGTGGGAAGCCGACCCTACGCTGGTGACCAATTTCTATAATATGCTGCGCCGCAAGTGTGTGGGTACGCAGCCCAACGAAGGCCATCGGCTGGTGGCGAAGCTGGAAGAGCAGTACGACGTGACGGTGGTGACGCAGAATGTGGACAACCTGCACGAGGCGGCTGGCTCTACCAACGTCATCCATCTGCACGGCGAGCTGATGAAGGTGTGCTCCAGCCGCGACGTGGACAATCCACGCTATCACCAGCTGCTGACGGCCGACAACTGCGAGGTGGAGCCCGGCACGCTGGCCGGCGACGGTTCGCTGCTGCGACCCTTCATCGTGTTCTTCGGCGAGGGAGTGCCGATGATTGTGCCTGCGGCCGAGGCGGCTCAGCAGGCCGACATCTTCATCATCATCGGTACCAGTCTCAATGTCTATCCCGCTGCCGGGTTGGTGCAGTATGTGCGCCCCGGCGTTCCCGTCTATCTCATTGACCCTAACCCCGTCTCGGCTGGCAGCCGAGCCATTACGCAGATTCAGAAAGGGGCCTCGGAAGGGATGCGCGAGCTCTCCGCCATCCTGATGAAATAGGCCGAAGGTAATGGAGTCCCAAACAGAGTGATGACCCAATG
Source organism: Prevotella sp. (assembly GCA_017476785.1). Lineage (GTDB taxonomy): Bacteria > Bacteroidota > Bacteroidia > Bacteroidales > Bacteroidaceae > Prevotella. The sequence continues at coordinate 28,208 of JAFUZD010000069.1, forward strand.
ACAGAAGCAGAAGTGAAGAAACTGCCCATCGGGATGGATGCCAAGCGCATCGTGCGCAATGCGACGGGGCTTGGCAGCTATGGGCGCACGCTGGTGAACGACCTGACGCGCTGTACCGCTGAAACCGACATTGCGCTGCGCCTCTATGCCCCCGACGAGGGACGGGCCGACTTGCGCGGCCAGATAGCAGGCGGCGATGCAATGTTCTGCTATCCTGCACCGGCATCGTGGTATCGCCGTGTGCCGGGTGGGCGGGCACTGTGGCGCTCGCACGGCATCGTTGCCGACCTGCAGCGCGACGGCGTGCAGCTGTTCCACGGCCTGTCAGGCGAGCTGCCCATCGGTCTGCGGCGGGCTGGCATACGCGGTGTCGTCACCATCCACGACCTCATCTTCCTGCGCCATCCCGAGTATTACCACTGGCTGGATGCCAAGATTTATGCGTGGAAGTTTCGCCAGACGCTGTGCGAGGCCGACCGCATCATTGCCATCAGCGAGTGTACCAAGCGCGACATTATAGAGTTGGGTGGGGTCGACGCGTCGAAAGTCAGCGTCGTCTACCAGAGCTTTGCCCCGCGTTTCGCCCAGCAGCCCACCGCCAGTGAGCTGGCCTATGCCCGGAAGGAGTGGGCCCTGCCGTCGCGCTACATTCTCAGCGTGGGCACTATCGAGGAACGCAAAAATCTGCTGTTGGCCGTCCGCGCGCTGCCCTACTTGCCTGAGCGCGTGAGTCTCGTGGCTGTAGGCCGGCGCACTGACTATGCCGCACGCATTGAGGCCGAGGCGCAACGGTTGGGCGTGAGCCCGCGTGTCCGCTTGCTGAGTGGGGTTGACGACGCCGTGCTGCCCGCTATCTATGCGCAGGCCGAGGCCTTTGTCTATCCCAGCCGTTACGAGGGGTTTGGCATTCCTGTTATTGAGGCCATCGCCGCGGGACTGCCCGTGGTGGCTTGTACGGGCTCGTGCTTGGAGGAGGCCGGCGGTCCCGACAGCCTTTATGTCGACCCCGACGATGCCGAGGCACTGGCAGCTGCCGTAGTACAGTCGCTGGGGGACGTCGCTGGTCGCGAGGAGCGCATCCGCCGCAGCCAGCAGTATGTCCGTCGCTTTATGGGCACCGACGTGGCTCGGCAGGTGCTGGCCATCTACAAAGAATTGTTGCCATAGTGGGGTTGGGGGCTCTCAGCGCTGTCCCAACGCCTCGGAAGAAAATCATCAGAATCTTATTCTCAGCTGTACGTCGACATCGCACGCCGACGAGCCGTCGATGCGTTGCAGTCCGGACGAGATGGCATCGCGGTCAAAGTAGTCGGTGATGCCCACCTTCGCGGTGACCATAGCCCAGCGGCCGATGTCGGCGCGCAGCAGCAGGGCGTAGCGGATGCCCTCGCCGTAGTACATCGGGAACGAGAAGTTGTAGAGCACCGTAGGCTCGTACTGGTAGATGCGCGTCTCGTAGCTGTCGGTGTGGAAGTAGCCTACCGTTCCGCTTCCCCGCAGCCAGCGTCCCCGCCACTCGCCCCGTGCCGACACCATCCAGCCGTGCTCCGACTGCCGGTAGTACGAGGCACTGCCGTCGGCCTGCATCCGCAGCAGCCACTGCGATGAGGCGGCATAGGTCGCACTGAGGCGGGCACGGTGCTCGGTGCGGTTGATGACGTAGACGTGCCGCTCGTCGTCGTGCTGTCGGATGTGCAGGCGGTAACGCCCGCCGAGCGTCCACCGCCCTGCCGCATATTGGGCAGCCAGCATCGTGTCGAAGGCATCGCTGGGCATCGAGATGCCATAGCGCAGGTAGGGGAAGTGGGCATAGTCGGCATACCATTGCAGCTGCCACGTGCGTCGCGGCTGCCACGTAGCCCCGACGTAGAGCCCGTGCTCATTGCTGACGCTGGTGTTCTCGCCGAAGCTCTGTCCCAGCAGTGCCGTGTAGCGTTTGTCGTAGTAGCGGTGGAGGACCATCAGGGAGAGCGTCTCCGTGGCCGTGAGGCTCGCACTGTGGATGGCGGCGATGGCGCCGTCGCGGTTGACGGCCGTTTCGCCGCTCAGTGCCCAGCGGTGGTCCACGTATCCATACGAGGCACTGACGTTGAGGAAGTGATTGCCCTCGGCTGCATAGCGGCGGTAGGGCGTGTTGGCCTTCTGTGGCTTCAGGTCACGGTCTTGGTACAGGTAAACGGCGTTGATGCCGGCGTTCCACCGTCCGCGCCGCCACGCCAGTGCCCCTCCTGCAGCCGTCTGGTGCGTGTTGTTCTTCTTCTCCATCTCTGTCGGCGTGCGGTGATAGCCGTCGGTCAGCAGGGTGCGTACGGTTCCGTCGTCGTTGAGGGTGGCGTCTACGGGGCGGTAAGAGGCAAAGGCCGTCAGTCGCCAGTGGTCGCTGAGGCGGACGATGGCGGCTGCTCCCTGCAGATAGCCTGCCGCCGAGCGCGACGAATGGGCGCGCAGGGCTGAGGTAGACCGTCCCAGCGATTGCAGCGTGGCCTGCTTGCCCAGCAGGAAGTGGGTGTTCAGCGTGAGCCCCATTCCCAGCTGCAGTCGGTACATCCCGAGGTTGAGTGCTTCCAGCCGTCCGACGTGACGCAGCTGTATGTAGTAGGAGTAGTGGTCGTAGCCCAGCCGGTTGCGCGACGTGAAAAAGGGCTCGCCAGCATCCTGTGAGCCCGTCAGGCCGAACCGCAGCCGGTCGGCATAGCTAAACTGGTATTTTACCCAGTGCTTGTATTTATAGCCCAGATAGCCGTTGTCGTCGCCGCGGCGGTTGTAGGCAGGGATGTGGCCCGTGGCGGTCAGCTCGCTGTGGCCGTAGCGGGCTATGTCTGCGGCACTTTGCCAGCGGCGCATCTCCGGTCCCTCACCCAGTGCGACGAAGTGTTCCAGCAGCAGGCGTCGCCGCGCATCGAGGGCCGTCACCATCTGCAACTCCCCCAGCGACTTCAGCGGGCCGTAGCGATAGACATATTCGACGATGCCCTCCACCTGCTGCGCCGTGAGAAACGGCAGCTGCTCCAGCTCCTCACGTGTGATGCGGTTGATGTTCAGCGGCTGCGTCTCCAGTTCGCAGAGCAGGTCGTAAGCTTGTTCAACGGCCTCGTCGGTCACATCCTCGGCTCCCATCACGTCGTAGAGTGCAGCCTCCCACGACCGCAGCTGCGCTTGTGCAGTGGCAGACGGTTGCAATAGCGGCAGGCAAAGCAGGGCAGCCAGCATCAAGCACCTCGGGAGCCGTATGTCTTTGTTCATCGGGTTTTCCTTAGTATCTGTTCGATGGGCAAAGGTACGAAAAAGGGTTGACTTTGAAGAGTAAATTCAGAGAATTAATGCAGGGAGCCCGTTAAAATTTAAGATGCCGCCCCTTATCAGCGGATGTTTGCGATGGAATCGTAGTCGACACATCCGGCAATTATCCGCGGTTTGCTTTTGTATTGGGGTAAAAGTAGGTTTCTTTGCTGGTTAGTCCATCTGCATTTGATACCAGCAAGATGAAGTAGCAACTGTGGGAGAGCATCGGTTATGAAAGGCTTGTCTTTGGCTGCTTTGATCTGGCGAACCACATCGGGATGCTTCTTCCGATAGGACTCGGAACTCCATATCCACATAGGTATCTCATACTCCTGACGGGCAATGGGGGCTGTGGGTTTATGGAAGAGCCTGCCTTGGACAGGAGTCTCGTCGTAAACCTCCTCGCCGTGGTCAGCAACGAACACCACTACGGCCTCTTCTGACTCATACAGAGTGAGAAGGCTGTCGAGTACGTCGTCGTTGTAGCGTGTGGCATTGTCGTAGTGAGCCACGGTTTGTTTTTCCTTATGACTTAAAGAGCGATGGGTATAATCTGACGGTGTAAAAACGGTGTGTTGGCTGGGATAGCGATGGGCATAGTTGAAGTGCTGTCCTATGAGGTGGATGATATCTAACGTATAGGCTGCTTGTCCCCATTGTTTTTTGTTCTTTACAAATTGCCGCAGGAACTCCATATCGAAGGCTGTTCCAGAGGGTATGCGGTGTGTAAAGAGGGAATCGCTCATAGTCCTATCCGCAAGAAAGAAGTTACCCGCCTGATTGGTTTGCCCTTTACGCAAACCTCGCAGCCGATATTGGTTAGAGGTAAAGTTGACCTCATACCCTGCTCGTCTGAATAAGATAGGGAACATCGGCAGATGTGGCTGAGATGCTTCCATCCCATATTCCCATAGAGAGAATAGGTCAATAAAGACGTTGCTCGTGATATTCCACGGGGTTACAACATTGCTAAAAGCAATGAGCTCGCCATCCTTTTCCCGTTGCTGCTGCAGTGGCGTAGTTTTCAGTGTATAACCGTAGAGTGAGGAATGGTGCTTGTTATAACTTTCTCCGATGACGAGTACGATGTGGGGTGAGAGGTAGGAGCAACTATCAATCTTCGCGCAGAATGTGGATGTCTTCATTGTTTCGAGTTGCCGGGAAGTCTGCATACAAGAGTAGGCGGCAAAGAGTAGACGGTGGAGTGGGGTGCTCAACTCTGCCAGATGGTGATGGAATATTAAGTTTTCTGCCATTTTAGTGTCATTGCTTTGGCGGAACAGGCGAAGACATTGAAATGTGGAAGGCAGTTGAATGGCTATAAGGACGATTAATGAGCAGAGAAGCGCTGGAGGAGGAATCTTTCTTGCTGGCAATGGTATCACCAAAAGGATGGTCAAGAGAAGTAGCGTTTCAATGTGCCAGTCGGCAAGAAGAGCAGGGGAAACGAATGTTGTCAGATACTCCGCAGCCTCGCGCCCGTCAGTCTGTAATACGGTTGAGAGAACCTGAGGACTGATAGGTGCCCCTAATGTAATCTGGCAGTAGCTGTCAATCAGGCATATAAGGAGGAACATCAAGCAGCATAGTATGCTGACCTTATGGCGCCAACGACGAGGTGACAGGCAGGAGGGAAGTAAAGCCAGTATGGCTGTCAGCACAGCAGCCGACAGTCCTAATAAAGACAGCCTGTCCGATGTGTCCATACACACCAGACAGGCTGCCGAAATAATAGTCAGGGGCTTGGCTTGCACCGCTTCTCTTTTATCGCTTTCTAAGGATGTAGTGTTCGCCGTCAAAACTGACAGACATTGTGTTGTCGTTGATGTTGAAAGGCACGTTTGCGGTATAGTAGTCATAGCTGTCTTCCAACCTAACGGTGATGACGCCCGAATCCTTGTTTGTCATTTTGTAGGTGAACGTACCTCGGTCAGTGTCGTCAGAATATGAGTCAAAGTAGACAGCCACGTAAGTTCCTGTACCATCGGCATTAAAGGTCAGGGTCAGTTCTGAATCTTCATCGTACGAGGATGATGTTCCATACCAAGTACCAACAGCATTATTTGCTCCGCCGCCATTGTCGTCATCATCGCTACCGCAAGATGTCGTTCCAACACTCACTAATGCCGCCATCATTATGGCGAGCACGCTCCAAAGAATACTTTTCTTTTTCATTTTTGTTTATTTTTAAATGTTAATAAAAGGGGTAATGCAATGGTGTGGGTACAAAGAATGGCGTGGCCAAACCTTATGCACTAAACCTGAGGAGCGCGCGTGAGAAATTGGAACTCCTGCCTGATATGTTAAGGTTGCCCACGCCATAGGCGTGTGCAAAGCTATAAACATCAGGCAAGGAATGCCTCTTTCTTTGGCTTCCCTCTACTTTTAATCCGTAACTATTCCAAAAAAGTTTCTCACGCGTCTTCGGTTTAGTGCGAATATAAGCTAATGCATCATTGAAACCGGATTTCTCCCCGATTTCGGTTGCAAAGTTATAATATTTTTTGATAAAAACCCCATTTTATGGGAGAAATTCAGAGGAAAAGTTTAAAATGCGTTATATTTGGGGGTGTTGGGGCAGCATATGTCTAAAACGGAGGGTAGGAATCCCGTTAATCACGGCAAGCGACCTGTTACCGTTTCCGCCAGATGAAAGAATAGCACCGTGACTTCGGGTTAGCAAATCATCCGGCGGTTTTCTTTTTTCAGTTAAGAATTCGAAACATTTCATTCAAGAGAGCTAAGGATTCGTTTTGTTTTCGTATATTTGCAGAAGAAATGAACAAGAATTCACAATCATTATACCTTACAGACAGAGAGAAAGACATTGGGGCAAAGTTGTCATTGAGGTGAAACTTAGGATGAAGAACAATGAAGAGATTGAAGTTAATTATTTCCATAGGCTGTCATACGCAAGTGGGGTAATGCTCAGGTATTGGCGCTGTGTAACAAAAATCAGATAAGGGGTATATGAGCGCAACAAGAAAGGAGAGCTTGACCAGCCAAATGGTAGAGGTTCTGCTGAGAGGAAATGGACAATCTGGGAAAATTCAATGAGCTAAAGAGTATTTAGAACGTTTAGAAGATGACAAAGGATTTAACGACATCGGCAATTGACAGGCAGAATGTGCTGAATAATACAGTGGCTCTGCCAAGAATCCAAGATGCTTTGGATGTGAAGCTCTTGGAGTTTGAGGGACGCTATGTGCTGACCAAACAGATGGTGGCTGATTACTATGAAGTGGATATACGAACGGTTGAGAATTGTTTAAGTGCCAATGAGGACGAACTTCGGCATAATGGATACTTTTTATGTCGGGGTAACAGCCTGAAAGAATTTAAGTTACGTTTTGCTCCCGAAATCGATTTCGGGAGCAAAACCACACAGTTAGGCCTTTTTGATTTCCGCTCTTTTCTCAATCTTGGTATGATACTAACGACAAGTGAAAGGGCCAAGTGGTTGCGTTCGCGTATTCTTGATATTGTGATTGCCACGATTAATGAGCGGACTGGTGGTGGCACGAAGTACATCAACCGTAGAGACAGGGACTATTTGCCAGCTGCCATTCAGGAGGAGAACTATCATAAGAACCTGACGGAAGCAGTCAATAAATACGTAGATGGTCATAAGACCTATAAGTATGCACAGGTGATGGATGCCATCTACAAGGCCGTATTCTGTGAAAAGGCCAAGGAATATCGCAAGTTGCTTGACCTTGGTGTCAAAGACAATGTGCGCAGGACTCTATATGCTGAGGTGCTGAGAGTGGTGTCATCGTTTGAGAACGGTGTTGCCTTCGAGATAACTCGTCAGGCTAAGGAACGGGGCCCTTTGACTGTCGCTGAGGTGAACGAGATATGTCAGCAGATGGCAGAACACCCACTGCAGGCTCCTTACGTGTACGATGCCCGTCAGAAGATGGCTTCAAGAGACTTGGCTTTCCGTGATGTATTCCATAGAGATATTGCTGAGTATCTGAAAGCCGTTACGCCAGAGGAGTTCGACAAGTTTATTGGCAACAAGTCGCTCGACTTCGACGCAATTATGGCATTGCCTGAGAATCAAGAAGTGCTGAAAGTCTTAAAGCAGGCAGAGGATGAGTGAGATACAATATATCACGTGGGAAGAACTGCTGTATGTCTACGAGAAGACGGTAGATGAAAGTGGTGGTGGCTTTTCAGGTATCAGAGACCGCGAGCGGCTGGAGTCTGTACTCGAATTCGTGCAGAACGACTTGTACTATCCTACGTTTGAGGACAAACTGACTTTCTTGGTGTCACGCATCTGCACAGGACACTTGTTTGATGATGGTAACAAACGTATGTCGCTGACATTGGGTGTGTATTTCCTTCATAAGAACGGCCGTTTCTGGGCTGCCGCAACATTTATGACTCATATGGCAGCCATCATTATACACGTGGCAGCAGGTCATATCGATGAAGAGTTGTTGGCGCGTATCATTCCGCCAGTTATCAAAGGCGAGGATTTCAGTGAAGAACTGAAAATAGACATCGCCCACGCTATGGAATGCGGAGAGTTGTTTAGTGAGTGAATTCCATACATAGCCTCAGTGGGTAAGCTCGTAAGAAATAAAGTTGTTCTTTTGGCGAATTCAGAAGAAATAGTTCCCTTTGTACCCGATAATGAGTTATGAAACGGCTGATGGCTCTTCATCGGGTGCTTACTGAATGCAAATGATGGGCGTTTTTGGATGTAATGATGGCAAAGGATGCTCTCTCAAAGAAAGAAATGGCCGCCTCTGTCCGTGGAGATTGGTTTTGTTCAGGCTTTGTTTGCGCCACGCGAACAAATGGTTTCTGTGGTGGAAACTGGTTGTTTCTGCGGCAAAAACAAACTGTTTTCAGTACGGAAACAAATCTGAACAGGCTGTGATTGGGAGCTGAACAGGCTGCAATGGCTGTTGAAGGTGGGCCGCGGGAAAATAAAAAGTCCGTTCGAAGAATTCGAACGGACTTTTTGTGTAGGCTTCAGACAGCTCAGTTGTTGGTCGTGGCATAGAGCCCGATGCAGGCTCCGATGAAGCCGCCGGAGCGGTGGGTGCTCAGGTTGACGGCATCCACGCCGCGCGCCAGCACCTGCCACTCGCCGTCAGCAACGGCGTAGAGGAAGTCGTAGTAGCGGCCGTGACCGCTGATTTTCAGGCGGACGGGCTGTGCGGCCTCGGCCTCGGTGAGCAGGGCAGAGCCGACGACGGTGCGCGTCTTCTCGCTGCGGGTGAGCACGATGGCCGGCTGGCCGTTGAGGCGTGTCTTGCCGAAGACGAAGTTATACTCCTCGTTCTGCAGCAGTGCGAAGCCGGCCAGCTCTTTCTCCGAGGTGGGGGCGAAGCTGACGCGGGTCTCGGCCGTGAACGACGTGTGCTGCTGGCGGGCGAAGATGGCCGACGGCGACTCGCGCTCGGCGATGCTGACGGGCTTGGCCGTGATGCTGAGGCCGCTGGCATCGAGGGTGTAGAACTGCGAGGGGTTGCGCAGGAAAATCCAGCGCTGGTCGAGCCGGTCGGCATCGAAGCGGTCGGTATAGCTGAAGTTGCCGGTGAGGTGACCCTTTGCGGGTTGCAGCCCCGGTTTGTCGACCACGGTCGGAATGGCCTTTCCTTTCTCAAGAATGGTGGGCCATCCGTTGCGCCACGTCACGGGCAGCAGGTAGGTGTCGCGCCCGGTGTTGTAGTAGTCGGCTTCATAGGGGCGGCAGGCGAGGAACACGGCCCACCAGTCGCCCTGCGGCGTCTGCACGATGTCGGCGTGGCCGGCACTGGTGACGATGTCGGGACGCTTCGGGTCCAGTCCTGTGCGCTGTGTGAGGATGGGGTTGCCCTCGGTGTATTCCTCCCACGGTCCTTCGGGCTTGGTGGCGCGCAGGATGACCTCGGAATGCCAGTCGCCCGTGCCGCCCTCGGCGCACATCAGGTAGTAATACTTGCCGACGCGGAACAGATGGGGGCCTTCAATCCAGATGGGGTTTTGCTGCACGTGCGTGCCCGAGCGCAGAATCTCCACCTGCTCGCCGTAGCAGCTGTCGCCCTTCACGTCGAAGTAGTGGAGCATAATAGAGCGTTCGCCCTCGTAGACGTGGCCGCCGCGCGGCTCGTCGTTGTTGACGATGTAGCCGCGTCCGTCCTTATCGAAGAAGAACGAGGGGTCGATGCCCTGCACCTGCGGTAGGTAGACGGGGTCGCTCCAGCCCTTAGCGGGGTCTTTGGTCTTGACGAAGAAGTTGCCCGCGCCCACGTTGGTGGTAATCATATAGAACGTCTTGTTCTTCTCATTATAGGTGATGGCAGGGGCGAAGATGCCGCCCGACACGCGCTGCCCTTTCAGCGGCAGCTGCTCGGGACGGTCGAGCACGTGGCCCAGTTGGGTCCAGTTGACGAGGTCTTTGCTGGTGAAGATGGGCACGCCGGGGAAGAACGAGAACGACGAGTTGACCAGATAGTAGGTGTCGCCGCGCCGGCATACCGAGGGGTCGGGGTAGTAGCCGGCCAGAATGGGGTTGAGATACTGCGTGGCAGCGTCAATCTGCCGGTCGAAGCGCGTGTCGTTGCCCGTGTAGCTGAAGTAGCTGAAGCGGGCCGTCTGTGCCGAGGCCGTCAGGGTGGCGGCCAGCACGAGGGTGAGCAGGGTAAATTGTCTTGTTTTCATTCTTTTAGCTTTTCTTGTTATTTTATTCTCATTGTTTCCGTTGATAGTCAAATCCGTTGAAGTCGACATAGCCGCCCGTCTGGCGCGTGGCGTAGTTGAAGAGGGCATAGCGCGTGCCCATAAAGAGGCGGCGGTAGTCGAACCGCATCTGGAACTCGCCGCCCAGCGGTGCCCATTGCTTTCCGTTGGTGCTGTAATAGAAGGTGGCGATGTCGCGGCCGAGACGGAAGTCGGCATCAATGCGCAGGAAGATGCGCTTGGCGTGTAGCGGGATGCGCGCCGTGGTCTCAGCGTCTACCGAGGTGACGGCTTTCTCCTTGTCGGTGAGGTTCACCGCATAGTGCTCCGTTGAGAGCCACCACTTGTTGCGCTCGCGACGGATGCAGAGGGCTCCCGTATGGCCGTTGAAGGCCGCAAAGCCGGCGCAGTCGCCGTTGCGCATCTGCGAAACGTCCATCTCTACCGTAGCCGTGCAGCGCGGTCCTTCCATCCGTTGCGACAGCGTGTTGGGTGCCAGATAGAGGTTGGGGGCCGTCCGCGTCGTCTTCAGTCGCAGCCATCCCGCGCGCTCCGTCAGGCTGTGGCCTGCGGCAATGGGGTTGTGGTTCCACTGCCAATGGGCATCGAGCGTGGGCGCGTCGAAGGCATCGGAGACAACCAGCGACGGTGCCGCTGCAGCCTCGTCCGCCGTGGCTTCGTTGCCCGGCGCGGCTCCATAGGGGGCTATCGTTTCCGGCACGCGGTGCAGCATCGGCCATCCGTCTTCCCAGCTCACGGGCATCAGCGTCAGCACGCGCCCCACGGCTCCGCGGTCTTGGAAGATGAGGCCATACCAGCGGCCGTCGGGGGCATCGACAATGGTGCCCTGTCCTACGTAAGGGAAGCCAGCGAAGGCATCTTCCAGTATGACGCGCTTCTCGTAGGGACCCGTGATGCGGTCGGCGCGGTAGCAGAGTTGGCGGCGCGGCTTGCCCTGCGGCCACGAAATCATCAATAGGTAGTATCGGCCGTCATACTTGACGACGCGACTGCCCTCCAGCAGGCCGGTTTCTTCGGCATCGCGCCGGATGACGACGGTGTCAGTGCCGCCCGGCTTCAGTCCCGTCAGGTCGGCCGTGAGCTCGCGCAGCCGTCCCTGCTCGCTGAATACGTAGACGCGCCCGTCGTCGTCGAAGAAGAGTGAGGCGTCGTGGAAATGATCGGTGCGCGTATGGAGCTGCCAGCCGTGTCGCGGGTCGTCGGTCTTGTAGATATACGCGCGGTAGGGCTCGTCGTTGGGCGAGAACAGCGCGTAGTAGGTGCCGTCGTGATAGCGCAGCGACGTGGCCCACTGGCCCCGGCCGTAGACCGTTCCGCCCTGCATATCGTACTTGGGCGTGTCGCTGAGGCGGTCGAACAGATAGCTGGTCAGCTCCCAGTGAATCAGGTCGCGCGAGTGCATCACGGGGGCACCCGGCATCAGGTGCATCGTCGTGGTGACCAGCCAGAAGTCGTCGCCCGTTCGAATGATGTCGGGGTCGGGCGCGTCGGCCCACAGGATGGGGTTGCGCACGGCCGTCTGACCGCCAGCCGCCAGTGCCGCGGTCAGGCAGAAGAGGAGGGTGAGAAGCGTCTTTCTCGTGGTGCCGTTGTTGTGCATCGTGATGGTTTTAAATTGAAAGTGACAGTTTGGATGATGTTGCAAAGTTACGAAAACATTTGCAGAGTGTCGCAGAAATACATATCACAACCTTTGCGAAATGTAACATCGTTGTAACCGAAACCTTTGGAAATGTTACGTCGGCTAAATGTTTTCGGCCAAAAAGTTTGGCTGGTGTCATATAAAAGCGTATATTTGCAGCAAATAATAATCTGTTACCATCAGACGATGAACCTAAAACGAACCTTATTATTTGCACTCTTACTGGCGAATATGGGCTTGGTGCGTGCGCAGTTTGGACGCATCTTTACGCCCGACGACTATCTGTCGAGCAGTCTGGTCAATGACATTATGCAGGACCAGAAGGGCTTTGTGTGGCTGGCTACGCAAGACGGACTCGACCTCTACGACGGCAATACGATGACCGTCTTCCACAAAGGCGACGACAGCCGGCTGGCCGACAACAACATCAACAGCGTGTTTCAGGCCTCTGACGGCACCCTCTACATCGGCAGCAATGCCAGCGGCCAGCTGCTGGACACCTCGACGGACACGTTTGTAGACATTGTCAACGCAGCCACAGGGCAGCCGCTGCAGTGCAACGTGCAGCACATTATGCAGCGCAGCAACGGCGAAGTCCTGCTGAGCACCTCGGGGCGGGGCATCTATCGGATTGTGGGCAGGCAGACGGCCGTGCGTGCCGACTTGCCGGGCGAGTACGTGAGGCGCATCACGGAAGACCGGAACGGCCGGCTGTGGATAGCCACCGACAACGACGGATTCTATATGGTAGACGGCTATGGGAAGGGCAACGCCAAGCCCCGCAGCACGCACTACATCCTCTCAGACGAGCAGCGCAGCACCATCTATGGCGTGGTGGAGGACCGTCAGGGCAACATCTATGCCCTCAGTATGACCGACGGCCTGTATATATATAATAATGTAGAGAAGCGTTTTCAGCCCGTCGCGGCCACCAGCGGCATCCGCGTGTCGGCAGTTTGCCTGATGCCTTCGGGACAACTCTACCTCGGCAGCGACGGCGACGGCGTGAAAATCTATGACCCACTGACTGGAACGCTGACGGACAAGGACATTATCATCAACCAAGCTCACCTGCGCAATGGCAAGATTCACGCCATCGCTACCGACCGCCACGGCAATCTGTGGCTGGGCGTCTATCAGCGCGGCGTCCTTATGCAGCCCCAGTCGCACAGCGGTTTCGTCTACGTGGGCCACAAGTCGGCCACACTCAACAGCATAGGCGACTGGTGTGTGATGTCCGTCTACCGCGACAGCCGCGGCATTCTGTGGGTGGGTACCGACAACGGCGGCCTCTATGGGCTCGATGCCGAGGGGCATCAGAAGTACCACTTCCCCACGCCGCGCATCGTGATGGACATCTGCGAGGCGGCCGACGGCCGCCTCTGGGTGGGCACGTATCAGGATGGCTGCGGCATCGTAGACCCGCAGACGGGTGCCTACACGCGTATGCCGTTTTCCTATGGCCGCACAATGAGCGTGTTCAGTCTCTGTGCGCTGCCCGACGGTGGAATGTGGCTGGGTACGCTCGGGGCGGGCCTGATGTGCTACCCCCCCCAACCGGGGGCCTCGGAACGTAGGTATCAGGCTCCGAAGGGCGGTATCAAGAGCGACCGCGAGAATGCGTTGGTCAACAACTTCATCTTTGCCATCCAGCCCTCGCGCGACGGTCGGCTGCTCTATGTAGGCACCAGCGTGGGCTTGGCTTGTCTGGACCTGCAGCGCGGCAGCTTTGTCAGTCAGTTCGGCGTGAACCATATCTTGGCGCAGAACTCGATCAACGGAATCTACGAGGCACCCGACGGCACTATCTGGGCTGCCTCGCCCAATGGCCTCTTCCGTGTGCGCAACCGAGGGAAGGACGTCCGCCAGTACACCACCGAGGACGGGCTGCCCAACAACAATGTGCGCGCCATCGAGGCCGACCGCAACGGCCATCTGTGGCTGAGCACCAACCGCGGGCTGGCACAGATGGACATCCAGAAAGAGACTTTCATCCACTATTCCACGGGCAATGGCCTGCAGGGCAACGAGTTCTCCAACAATGCTTCTTATTCTAACGGGCGCGACTTCTTCGCCTTTGGCGGCAACAACGGCCTGACGCTCTTCAACCCGGCCGACCTGCAGCCCGAGAATCGACAGCTGTGCATCTATCTGACCTCGCTCTCCACGGGCGAAGGGCGCGTGAAGAAAGGAATGCAGTCGGGCATCTACCACATCGTGGACACGGCCGTGATTGATGCCACGCGCTTCGATCTGGCCAGCAACAACAACTCGTTCACGCTCACCTTCACGGCGATGGAGTACAACAATCCCGAGCAGGTGGTCTATCAGTATCGCATCAACGGCGGCCGGTGGCACAGCCTGCGGCGAGGTACCAGCGAGGTTAACTTCAGCCGACTGCCAGCCGGACGCTATGACTTCAGCATCAGGGCGCAATACAACGGGCTACAGTCTGACGAGCGCTCCTTCACTGTGGTCATCCATCCCGCGTGGTACGCCTCTTGGTGGGCCTATCTGGCCTATCTGCTGCTGGCCGCACTGGCCGTTTGGCAGTTCGTCGTCTATCGCCGTCGGCGCGAGAATGCCCGCCGTCAGCGGCAGGAACATCAGCACCAGCAGGAGCTCAACGAAGCCAAGATACAGTTCTTTATGAACATCTCGCACGAGATTCGTACGCCGATGACGCTGATTGTCTCGCCCCTGCGCCACCTCATCGCCAGCGATAAGGATGCTTCCCGCCAGCACACCTACACGCTGATGCACCGCAATGCCGAGCGCATACTGAACCTCATCAACCAGCTGATGGATATGCGTAAGATTGATAAGGGCGTGATGCCGATGAACTATCAGCGCATTGCCGTCGACCAAGCCATCTACGACATCTTTGCCCTCTTTGAACCGCCTGCCGCCGACCGTCATATCCACTACGTCTTCAACCGTCCCGACCGCCCCGTCAATGCGTGGGTAGACCGGCCGAGCCTCGACAAGATTGTGATGAACGTGCTGAGCAACGCCTTCAAGAACACCAACGACGGTGGCGAAATCACGCTGACGCTGACGACCGCCGGCGAGCACTTCAGACTGGTCATTGCCGACGACGGCAAGCATATTGACGAGGATAAGCTGGAGCGCATCTTCGACCGCTTCTATCAGATTGCCGGCACCTCGGCCGGCTATACCGGAACGGGCATCGGCCTGCACCTGACGCGCCAGCTCGTCGAGCTGCACGGCGGCACCATCACTGCCCACAATGCCGAGCAGGGCTGCTATTTCGAAATTGTGGTGCCGCTGCGCAATGCCAACGTGACTGACGATGCCGTGTCAGCCGCCGCCGTCGCTGCGCCGGTGACCGCTGACGAGCCGCCCGTGGCCGGTGTGCTGGAAGCCGCTGCGTATGGGCAGGCCGAGGAGACGGCTGCCTCGAAAGCCACGCGCAAGCGCCGCATCCTCATTGCCGAGGACGACGACGAGATACGCCACTACATCGCTACCGAGCTGGCCGCCGACTATGTCGTTGTCGAGCAGCCCGACGGCCGTCAGGCACTGGACAGTGTCCTGCAGCAGGCCCCCGACCTCGTCATTACCGACGTGATGATGCCCGTGATGGACGGCATCGCCCTCTGCCAGAAGCTGAAGAAGAACGTCAATACCAACCATATCCCCATTGTGATGCTGACGGCGCGCAATGCCGAGGAAGACCGCCTGCAGGGGCTGGAGAACGGCGCCGATGCCTATATCGTGAAGCCCTTCAGCATCGACATCCTGCGAACCACGGTGGCCAACCTGCTGCAGTCGCGCCAGCTGCTGCGCAACAAGTACAGCGGGCAGGAGTCGCAGGCCGGTCGCGTGGAGACGGTGACGCTCAAGTCGCCCGACGAACGCCTGCTGGAGCGCGTGATGACAGCCATCAACAAGAATATGTCGAACCCCGAGCTGAGCGTGGAGTTTATCTCTCAGGAGGTAGGCATCAGTCGTGCCCACCTGCACCGCAAGCTGAAGGAGCTGACCAACCAGAGCCCGCGCGACTTCATCCGTAACATCCGTCTGAAGCAGGCAGCTCAGCTGCTGGCCGAGAGCAACCAGAACATCACTGAGGTGATGTATGCCGTAGGCTTCCAGAATGCTGCCTCGTTCAGCACGATGTTCAAGAATTTCTACGGCGTTTCGCCGAAGGAATACGCCAAGCAGCGCCACTGACCGGCGGCCGCTGCCACGCCATCGCCCTTAGCGGCCATTCCTCTCCGAGCAGGGGGGGATGGCCGCTTTTTGTGTTTCTATGCACTACAAATCTTGGGCGATTTCTTGGCCGTTCCGTATAAAATGAATACCTTTGCAGCGAAAAGATATAGCGACAAAACGTATAAACACATATTATTAACCTAACAGAAAAAGAAGAATGGGTAAAAGACTGACAACTCTGTTCTTGGGAGGTGCACTGTCGTTGTGCACCCTTTCTCCAGTAGCGGCTCAGACGGCCGACGGTGCCCTGCCTACGCTCCAGCAGCTGAAGCAGATGCGCCGCGGCGGCTCGGTCGCAACTAACGTCCCGACGCATAAGTCGGGGCCAGTGTTCAACAATGGCGGGCTGGTGTCGAAGCGTGCGCTTCTGAGCCGTCCTGCCCGTTTCAGCGGTGCGCCGCGCCACGCCGATGCTACTTATACTGACACGTGGAGCTGCACCGTCAACAGCGACGAGGCTTTCGGCCAGTTCACGGTCATCGATGCCAACGGCGATGCAGCCGAGTCGTGGGGCGACTGGTATGGCATCTGGGTCTACAATGAGGACGAGGAGGCTGCCATCTATCGCCTGTCAGACGATTGGGAGGATGCCGACGACTGGCTTGTCAGCCCCGGCATCCAGCTGAAGGCCGGCCGGCCTTACCTGCTGAAGTTCCGCGTGAAGTGCGGCGCGCTGTGGGGCAGCATCATCGGCACGGAGATGTTCGAGGTGAAGATGGGAACGGCCGCTACCGTAGACGGGCTGGCCACCATCGTTAAGGAGCAGACCACGCTGAAGGATATGGAATGGAACGACTACACGTGCGACGTGAAGGTCGACGAAGACGGAACCTACTATTTCGGTCTGCACTGCACGTCGCCCCAAGACAATGGCTACGAGTTCTACCTCGCCTCAATGTCGGTGGCTCCAGACCCCTCTGCACTGGCTCCCGCAGCCGTGGAGGGCTTGCAGCTGGTGCCCGATGCCACAGGCGGGCTGAATGCTGAGTTGCAGTTCACCGCCCCCACCGTCTGCAAGGACGGCAGCGAGCTGGCAGCCATCACGGGCATTCGCATCTTCGCTGACGGCGAGCTGCTGGCCGACGTGCGCCGCGCCACGCCCGGCAAGCCCTTCACCTATGCCGACCGCAATCTGCCCTCGGCCGGGCTCTACACCTATACCGTCGTTCCCTATAACGAGGCTGGCGACGGCGCTCCCGCAACGGTGACGGGCTGGGTAGGACTGGATGCCCCCACGGCTCCGCAGAACGTGGTGCTGACCGACGGTGTGGATCACATCGCCCTCACGTGGGACGCCGCACAGGCAGCGCACGACGGTGTGTTCTTCCCCGAGCAAGTGGACTACACCCTCAGCACGCTGAGCTATAACAGCCGTACGAAGACTTATACCGAGAAGAGCGAAGTGGCCACGCTGCGCGGTCAGACTGACTATCAGATGGCACTCGGCGTTGACGAGGGCCGGCAAGACATCGTGCTCTTCGGCGTGAAAGCCCGCAATGACGCTGGCAGCACGGCCATCACCTCCGCCAGTGTCTCGCGTCCGCTGCTCATCGGTGCTCCCTATGCGACCCCCTTCGGCGAGGGTTTTGCCGACGGCTACGTGCACTATTTCTGGAATACCTATGCCGAGGGCTGGGGTGCAGACTTCGGCTCAGCCGGTGTGACCGTCTCTTCGGCCCAAGATGCCACTGACGACGGTGCCGCCGCTATGCTCCAAGTGTTTATGGACGAGGCGCGTGCCACCCGCGGCAGCTATCTGCGCGACTCCGTGTCGCTGGCCACGGGCAAGATTACGCTTGCCGGCACCACCGCCCCCAAGCTGGTGTTCAAGATGAAGAAGGGCGGCCGCTACGGAATGCTGCGCGTCGAGGTGCTCAATGCAGCGGGTGAGGTCACCCAGCTTGACGCCATCGACCTCAGTGCCGTTGAGTCGACCGACTGGCAGGTGATGAAGTATGACCTGACACCCTTCGTCAACGAACGCTGGATACAGGTCAGCTTTGGCCTGACCACTCCGAGCGGCAGTGCTTCCACCGTACAGCGCGTCTATCTGGACAATGTCATCGTGGGCGACCTGCCGGCTAAGGACCTGACCGTGAAGGTGGCTGCCGACGAGGAAGTGGAGCGTGGCGGAACGGCCAATGTCTACGTGAAGGTGGTCAACAACGGCGACGAGGACGTGGAAGCCTACAAGCTGAGCGTCACCGTGGGCGGCAAGGAGCTGGCCGGCTATACCATTGCCCAGCAGCTCAAGTCGTTCGAGAGCCGTGTCTTCAGCTTCACTTACCAGAGCACGATGCTCGAGCAGGCCGACGTGCTGACGGTCAATGCCACCGCCACCCTCGACGGTGATGCCGACGAGACCGACAATGCTGCCGTTACGGCCATCTCGGTCTATTCGCCCGACATCGTTCCTGTGGGCAACCTGCAGGCCGAGAAGGACGAGAGCGATGTGGACGCCCTGAGCGTGGCCCTGTCGTGGGAGGCTCCGGCCGCCATCGTCAGCCAGACCGAGGGCTTTGAGCACTTCACCTCGTGGAGCACGGCACCGCAGCGGGGATGGAGCGCCATCGACGGCGACGGTGCCCCGACCTATGGCATCTTCAACGGCGTGGACTTCGAGAACGAGGGTACGGCGTTTGCCTTCATCACCTTCAATCCCTATAACTATGGTGGCCGCGATGCCGTGTCGTCGGGCCAGAATCCCTCGCTCGTGCCCTACGAGGGCGAGCAGTATATGGCTGCGCTCTACTCGATGGACGATAACAACAATCTCGTAGATGCCGACAACTGGCTCATCACGCCCGAGCTGTCGGGCAAGGCGCAGACCGTCACCTTCTACGTGAACAACATCAACAGCAATGGCCGCGACTTCACGGAGACCTTCGACGTGCTCTACTCCGAGGGTGGCACGGCCGCTGCCGACTTCGTCAAGCTGGGCGAGACCCACACCGCCACGGGCGGCCAGTGGACTGAGGTCAGCGTAGCTCTGCCCGAGGGCGCCCGCTATATGGCCATCCACCACAACACGGCAGCCAATGCCGCAACGTACGCTCCCTTTATGCTGATGGTCGATGCCGTGAGCTTTGAGGTGAACAATGCCGAGGTGGAGAAGTATCTGGTCTACCGCGATGGCCAGCTCATCGGCGAGACCACGCAGACTGCCTTCACCGATACCGAGGTGGCCGACGACACCGCCTACACCTATCAGGTGACGGTGGTCTATGCCGGTGGCGTTGAGTCGCCCGCCGTTCAGCAGCGTGTCAGCATTGCCACGGGCATTCGTTCTGCCGCTGCCGCCGCCGCTGTCCGTCCGTTCGACGTCTATACGCTGGACGGTACGCTGGTGCGCCGTCAGGTGCTCAGCACGGACGGTCTGAAGGGTGTCTACGTCATCAACGGCCAGAAGGTCATCTTGAAGTGATATTCCGGCCAGAAGCCAGCTTTGTCTGGCTGGCCGTTAACTTTGTAACATAGCGAAAACTTTGTGAAACGCGATGGCTTGCAGGTTAGGGCACAATGCCCTAACTTTGCACCATCCAATATAAGTTAGTAGTTATTTATAAAATTAGTTAGTAGAGTTTTTAGGAATTCATCGCCTGCGTTGTGAAACGCGGGCGTTTTTTTTGTGCTTGCTCCAGCGGCTTGGAAGCGACGCTCCGCAGGGCGGGGAGCGATGCTCCGCGGGCTGCGGAGTGACGCTCCCGAGGCCGCGGAGTAATGCTCCCGAGGCTGGGGAACAGTCCCGCGTGGCGTCCGTCGGCGGCAAAGACGGGCTGTGGGCGGTGGTCGGGAGCACTGAAATGCACCGTCCGGTCAGTTGCACAAACGTCTCAAACCAGCATTCCTCGCCCTCAAAAAGGCTGCAATGGGCGCTCCGGCAGTAGCAAGCCGTAATACCGCGCAAACCCGCTGGGAATAGGGGTTGTGAGACGTGACGCAAAGTTTTTGTAACAAAACGGTTACACGGCCGAAAGTCCGTGTTACGCCAGCACGCTTTACATTTCTTAATATTTATTATCTTTGCAACGTAAAAAATGTTAATGTGCCAAAATCTCTATGATTTTTGAAAACCAAAACCAAATTTATTAACTATATGAATGCAATGAAAGAACTACTCAAGAGGTTCGCAGCCACAGCAGCTGTGATGCTTGGTTTCTGTCTGGCCGCCACGGCTCAGGGGAACATCAGCATCAGCGGTGTGGTGACGGACGAAACTGGCGAGAGCATCATTGGCGCAACGATTGCCGTGAAGGGTCAGAGCGGTGCAGGAGCCGTGACCGACTTTGACGGCCGTTTTGCAATGAAGGTGCCGAGTGAGAAATCGATTCTCGTAGTGTCATACATTGGTATGAATACGCGTGAGATTTCCGTCGGCAAGCAGCGCTCGCTGAAGATCGTGATGAGCGAAGACAACAAGCAGCTCAACGAGGTGATTGTTGTAGGTTACGGACAGCAGAAGAAAGCCTCGGTGGTGGGCGCAATCACGCAGACCACGGGTAAGGTGCTCGAGCGTGCTGCCGGTATCTCGGACATCGGTGCCGCCCTGACGGGTAACCTGCCGGGCGTTGTCACCACGGCCACGTCGGGTATGCCCGGCGAGGAGGAGCCCCAGATTGTAATCCGCGGCTCCAGTTCGTGGAACAACAGCGAGCCGCTGGTGCTCGTCGACGGTGTGGAGCGCCCGATGAGCGCAGTCGACATCGCTTCGGTGGAAAGCATCTCGGTGCTGAAGGATGCCTCGGCCACGGCCGTCTACGGTGTGAAGGGTGCCAACGGTGTAATCCTCATCACCACCAAGCGCGGTCAGGAAGGTCGCGCACGCATTCAGGCCTCGGCCAATGCCATCATCAAGATTCCTTCCAAGCTCCCGGGCAAGTATGACGCTTACGACGCCCTGATGCTGCGCAACCGTGCCATTGAGCACGAGCTCGACCTCAACCCGGACTCGTGGGCTAACATCCGTCCGCAGAGCTTCATTGAGAACTATCGCAACCAGACGACTGTTGAGCAGCAGGAGCGCTATCCTAACGTAGACTGGCAGAAGACGCTGTTCAAGAGCCAGACAATGTCGTACAATGCCAACGTCAATGTGAGCGGCGGTACCAAGTTTGTCAAATACTTCGCCAGCATCGACTTCGTCAATGAGGGTGACCTTTTCAAAGTGTTCCCCAACGGACGTAACTACGACTCCGGCTACGGCTACAACCGCATCAACGTGCGCTCGAATTTGGACTTCCAGATTACGAAGACCACGACGCTGAAGGTGAACATCGCCGGCAGCAACGGACAGCAGAAGTCGCCCTATAATAATACACTGTATAGCGGTGCCAGCGACTGGAGCCTCGCCCAGCAGTGGGCCGGTGCCTACAACATTGCACCGGACGTGTTCCTGCCCGTCTACAGCAACGGCGCTTGGGGCTACTATCCCTCGGGTACCAACGTGACCAACTCGGCCGAGAACCTCTCGCTGGGCGGCACGCAGAAGGTGACTACCACCCGCATCAACACCGACTTCACACTCGATCAGGACCTGAGCTTCATCACGAAGGGACTGCAGTTCCACGGAATGATTGCGTGGGACAACGTGTTCGTAGAGTGGAAGCGCGGTGTGAACGACCTCTATAACAACGCACAGGAGATGTGGATTGACCCCGACACGGGCGAGCGCATCTACAAGCAGGCATACGAGAATGCCAACCACTTCGACTTCCAGCAGCCCGTGACGTGGAACATCGAGAGCGGCGAGGTGCAGAACTGGAGCACGCAGCGCAACCTGAACTACCAGCTGCAGCTCAACTGGGCCCGCAAGTTCGGCGACCACGACGTGACGGCGATGGGGCTCTTCTCGCGTCAGGAGAACGCGAAGGGTAGCGTCATCCCCAGCTACCGTGAGGACTGGGCCTTCCGTGTGACCTATAACTATGCAATGCGCTACTTCGCAGAGTATAACGGTGCCTACAACGGCTCGGAGAAATTCTCGAAGGACAACCGCTTTGCCTTCTTCAACTCGGGTGCCATCGGATGGACGGTCAGCGAGGAGAAGTGGTACAAGCCGGTGAAGAAATATGTGGATATGCTGAAGCTCCGCCTGTCGTACGGTGAAATCGGTGACGACAACGTGGGCGACCGCTGGCTGTATATGAACCAGTGGGCCTATGTAGGCTCGAAAGAGAACAACAACGGAACGTCGCTCGACATCAACCACGGCTTCAGTCCTTATAAGTGGTATCGCGAGTCTTCAGTGGGTAATCCCAATGTACACTGGGAGAAAGTGAAGAAATGGAACTTCGGTATCGACTACTCGCTCTTCGGCGGTCTGTTCGTAGGTGGTATCGATATCTTCCGCGACAAGCGTGTCGACATCCTCGTGGGCGGTGCATCGCGAAGCGTTCCCTCGTACTTCGGACAGACAGCTCCGACGGCCAACCTCGGTGAGGTGAAGACCCACGGATACGAGTTGACGCTGCGCTTCAATAAGGTGATTCGCAACGGAATGCGCTTCTGGGCCGACCTGAATATGACGCACGCCGAGAACGAGGTCATCGTCAAGGACGACCAACCGCTGCTGCCCGCCTACCGTAAGGAGGCCGGCTACGCCATCGGTCAGGGACGCGCCTTCATCGACAAAGGCTACCTGAACACCTACGACGACATCTACGGCAGCCCCAAGCACGACGTGAACGACGGACAGCGCCTGCCGGGCGACTACTATATCGTTGACTTCAACGGCGACGGCGTGGTGGACAACACCAACGACCAAGTGCCCTACGGCTATCCCTCGGTGCCGCAGAATACCTATAACGCCACACTCGGCTGGGAATGGAAGGGCCTGAGCTGCTTCGTGCAGTTCTATGGCGTGACCAACGTCACCCGTCTGGTGCAGCTGAACAGCTTCCCCGACCACGCTTACAACACAGTCTACGATCAGGGCTCGTGGTGGTCGAAGTACGACGTGGGTGCCGACGTGCCTGTGGCTCGCTGGCTGACCACTCCCTCAAACTACTCCAACGGTACGCGCTACTACTACGACGGCAGTTACGTTCGTCTGAAGAACGTCGAAGTGGCCTACACCTTCACGCAGCCGTGGATTAAGAAATGCGGCATTGAGAGCCTGCGCCTCTACGTGAGCGGCAACAACCTCTGGATGTGGACCCGTATGCCCGACGACCGCGAGGTCAACTTCTCCGGAACAACCGGTGGAAGCGGTGCTTATCCTACGGTGAAGCGTATCAACTTCGGTATTAAAATTGGATTCTAAAGCAACTGAAGATTATGAAAAAGATATTTAAGACATTCGTATATGGCGCCCTGCTGACACTGCCGCTGGCCTCCTGCACCGACTATCTGGATAAGGAAGCCGACTCTGACGTGTCGGAAGACGTGGCATTCGCCAACTTCAACAACTTTCAGGGATTTGTTGAGGAGATGTACAACTGTATCCCCGATAAGGAGAAGTGCTACTGGTGTACCACCTTCAACTGGGGCGACGACGAGATAATGAACACCGGTCTGGGCGATGCGCACTTCACGCATCAGGTGGACCTCGGAAACTATCGCAACTGGAGCCAGAACGGCCAGATGTGGCTCTATCGCTCTACCAGCGACCCCACCAGCGAGGACAAGTTCAACCACTCGCTGTGGCCCCACGCTTGGTACTGCATCCGTAAGGCCAACATCGGTCTGGCCAATCTGGACAAGATGACGGTGGCTACGCAGGAGGAGAAGAACCTCATTGCCGGTCAGCTCTACTTCTTCCGTGCTTGGTGGTATGAGGAGCTGATGCAATACTTCGGAGGCCTGCCCTACATCGACCATCCGCTGGAGGCTACCGAGGAGATGCGCTTCCCGCGCCTGAGCTATCAGGAGTGCGCTGAGAAGTGTGCCGAGGACTTCCGCCGTGCCGCCGACCTGCTGCCCATCGACTGGGACAAGACCACCGTCGGTAAGCAGACACTGGGCAAGAACGACCTGCGCGTCAACAAGATTACGGCGCTGGGCTATCTGGGCAAGGTGCTGCTCTGGGCTGCCAGCCCGCTGATGGAGAACGGGGCCGAGCTGAACGGTGCCCACACCTATAATTATAATACAGACTATGCGCGCCGCTCGGCCGAGGCTCTGGGTGAGCTACTGGCACTCGTGGAGAACGGACAGACGCAGTATGCACTGGCCGAGTTTGACTACGAAGACATCTACAACCACAAGAAGAGCTCCACGGCATCGACCTGCTTCTCGGACATCTTCTATACCACCGGACAGGACTGGAAGATGCCGGGCACCTGCGAGGCCATTATGCGTGGTCCGTCGTCTGACTACAATGGCTCGAACTGGAACTTCACCAAGACGTGGGGCACCAAGATCGGCTCGCTCGTTGAGCACGACAACATCATCCACCAGCCCACGGCCAACTACGTGAACTATGCTTACGGTATGGCTAACGGCCTGCCTATCGACGACCCCGAGTCGGGCTTCGACCCCGAGCATCCGTTCAAGAACCGCTCGCCGCGCTTCTATCACGACATTATCTTCGACGGCTTTAAGTACGTGAACACCGACATCTCGGGCGATGCGCTGGAGCGTCAGCAGTATTGCGGCCTCTACACCGGCGGCTATACCCGCGACGTGGCCAATGCCAGCCGTACGGGCTACTACACGCAGAAGCTGGTGCCCCACACGGCCAACAAGTTCGACGGCGTCTACAACTGGAGCGGCTCGCTCCACGTCTATATGCCGTATATGCGTCTGGCCGACGTCTACCTGATGTATGCTGAGGCTTGCGCCGCCGTGGGTGGTGCTTCGGCTAAGGCCTCTACCTTCTCGAAGACGGCCGAGGATGCCATCAACACGCTGCGCGACCGCGTAGGCGAAGGCCACGTGGCTGCCAAGTTCCTCGCTGACAATCATAAGTTTATGGACGAGGTGCGCCGCGAGCGTGCCGCCGAGCTGGCTTTCGAGGGCTTCCGCTTCAACGACCTGCAGCGCTGGCTGCTGCTCACCGTGGCTCCGTACAACACGAAGACCTCGCAGGAGTTCTACCGCGCCGAGAGCGACGGCTTCTTTAAGGACAACGACCCCGCCGACGCAAAGGTGCAGGGCTGGAGTGAGAAGAATATCCTGACCCGCGTCTTCGGAACGAAGCACTATTGGTTCCCATTGCTGGACGACGACGTCTATCTCTATGAAGAGTTCGAACAGAATCCCGGCTGGTAATTCTTCGAGAATGAAAGAGTGAAACAATTAAAGAATTGAAGAATATGAAAAAGCATATATTATTAGGAACGGTTCTCCTCGCATCGGCACTGACGGCTGTTGCTCAGGATGCTGACACGCTGACCGTGGCCGACGATGGCAAAGTGCCCGTGGCTTTCGGCCGTGCCGCGCTGAACGAGACGCTGGGCGGCGTGTCGGTCGTAGACGTGGAAGAACTCACGAACATCAACTATAATACATACGGACTTGACAATATGCAGGGCTATGTAGGTGGTTGGAACGGCAACTCGCTCTGGGGTATGCAGGGCGGCACGGACAATCTCGTGCTCGTCGACGGTGTGCCCCGCGACATCAACTACGTGAAACCCAGCGAAATCAAGACCATCACCTTCCTGAAGGGCGCACAGGCCGTGGTGCTCTACGGCAGCCGCGGTGCCAACGGCGTAATCCTCGTCACCACCAAGCGTGGCAGCGAGGGCCCGATGCGCATCAACGTACGTGCCAACACGGGTTGGAACGTGGCCAAGAGCTATCCCGAGTACCTCGGTTCGGCAGAGTATATGACGCTCTACAACGAGGCTCGCGCTAACGATGGTCACGACCCGCTCTACACCGCAGAGCAGATTTACAACTCGGGCAGCGGGCTGAATCCCTATCGCTATCCGAACGTGGACTTCTATTCGTCTGACTACATCCGCCGCGCCTATAACCGCAGCGACATTTCTGCCGAAATCACCGGTGGCAACGGGTTTGCCAAATACTACACGAACGTCAGCTACTACCGTACCGGCGACTTCCTGAAGGTGGGTGAGGCTAAGCACAACTATTCGGAGCGCTTCGACGTGAGAGGTAACGTAGACCTGAAGCTGAACGACTTCATCTCAGCCTATGTGAATGCCAACGTCAGCTTTGCCGGCTCGAAGAATCCGGTAGGTGACTATTACTGGTCGACGGCTGCGACGATGCGTCCCAACCGCGTGGCTCCGCTGATTCCGCTGAGCTATCTCGACCCCAACGCCGTTGCTGCACGCACGATGCTGAGCGAGACGGGCAACATCTTCGACGGAATGTTCCTCGGCGGTACGCAGAGCGACCTGACCAACGTCTTCGCCTCCTATTATGCCGGTGGCAAGAGCAAGACGACCAACCGCCGTTTCCAGTTCGACACGGGAGTTGACGTACAGCTCGACAAAGTGCTGCAGGGACTCTCGTTCCACACGCAGTTCTCCGTTGACTACGCTACGACCTACATCACCTCTTATAATAATGACTTCGCCACCTATCAGCCCACTTGGGCCAACTATGGCGGAAAGGACGTCATTGTAGGCTTGACGAAGTTCAACCTCGACAAGCACTCGGGTGTGCAGAACATCAGCAACAGTGCCACCAACCAAGTGATGGCCTTCAATGCCCACTTCGATTACAACAATACGTTCGGCGGTGTCCATAACGTAGGTGCCAAGCTGTTGGCCAACGGCTATCAGAAGACCGTCTCGGGCGAGTACCACAAGACGAGCAATGCCAACCTCGGTCTGGACCTGAGCTATAACTTCGACCGTCGCTACTTCGTCGACTTCTCGGCAGCCGCCATCCATTCGGCCCGTCTGGCAGAAGGTCATCGCGAAGCCATCTCACCGTCGCTCTCGCTCGGCTGGAACATTGCCCGCGAGAAGTTTATGGAAGGCTCGGCTTTCGATGAGCTGATGCTCAGCGCCAGCCTGAGCGACCTGAAGACCGATATGTATATTGACGACTACTATATGTATGCCGGCTCGTTCAGTCAGGGCTCACAGTGGTGGGGCTGGGCTCAGGGCATCTCCCTGCACCCGACCATCTCGAACCGTGGCGGCAACGAGGACCTGACGTTCATCCGCCGCAAGGAGTTCAGCGTCAACCTCCGTGCTTCGCTCTGGAACCGGATGCTGACGGCCGACCTCTCGTTCTTCACCAATAAGCTGGAGGGCCAGATTATCCGTCCCACCTCGGCTTATCCCTCTTACTTTATGACTTACTATCCCGAGGCATCGTTCATTCCGTATACCAACTACAACGACGATACCCGCACGGGCT
Organism: Prevotella sp.; assembly: GCA_017476785.1. Taxonomy (GTDB): domain Bacteria; phylum Bacteroidota; class Bacteroidia; order Bacteroidales; family Bacteroidaceae; genus Prevotella. The sequence continues at coordinate 55,353 of JAFUZD010000069.1, forward strand.
TCGACTTCGCCTTCAACTTCCAGAAGAAGTTCGGTCAGGTAGACTTCCACGCAGGCATCAACGGTACATACTATACGACCAACGCCTCGCGTCGCGACGACACCGCCTACACCGATGCTTATCAGAACCGTCAGGGACGTCCTGTCGATGCATTGTGGGGCTATGAGTGTCTGGGCTTCTTCAAAGATGCCGACGACATTGCCAACTCTCCCTCGCAGACTGCACTGAGCGGCAACATCGCTCCCGGCGACCTGAAGTATAAGGATCAGAACAACGACGGCATCATCGACACTAAGGACCAAGTGTTCCTCGGCAAAGGCGCTTGGTACGGACAGCCGTTCACGCTGGGCATCAACCTGAGTGCCAAGTACAAGGGCTTCACGCTCTTCGCTCTGGCCACGGGCGGCTTCGGCGGCAAGGCCTTCAAGAGCAATTCCTACTGGTGGGTGAGCGGCGAGTCGAAGTATTCGGCTGTGGTTCGCAACCGCTGGACGCCCGAGACCGCAGCTACGGCCACCTATCCACGTCTGACGACCGGCGACGGTGGCAACAACTTCACCAACTCAGACTTCTGGCTCTACAAGACCGACCAGTTCAGTCTGGCTAAGGTGCAGCTTACCTACGACTTCCCCTCCACGCTGTTCCAGAACAAGTGGGTGACCGGTCTCTCGGCCTACGTCAGCGGCAGCAACCTGCTGACCATCGCTAAGGAGCGCGAAATTCTTGAGATGAGTGTGGGTGGCAGTCCTCAGACCCGCTTCTACAACATAGGTGTAAAGGTTTCATTCTAAAACAAGAGACACGATGAAAAAGATTATTTATATCAGCTTATTTGCAGCAACCGCCCTGCTCACGGCTTGCGACGACCTGTTCGAGCCGGCCATCGAGAATCAGCGCGACATCGAGGCAATGAAGGACGAGCCCACCTATGCTCAGGGTGTGCTGGCCAATGCCTATACGTTGCTGCCTTATTCGTCAAACTATGGCGAGTTTGTTCTGAGCGACCTCGCTACCGACGATGCCGTCAGCGTGACGCAGACCAACGACTACAGCCGTCTGGCTGTGGGTGGCTGGGCTTCGAACAGCGACGCGCTGAGCCAGTGGCGCAACCGCTTCAGTGCCATTCAGTATTGTAATATTATGCTGGAGAAGGTGGATGAGGTGAAATGGGCCGAGTCTGAGGCACTCAACCAGATGTTCATCGACCACTTCAAAGGCGAGAGCTATGCGCTGCGTGCCCTGCAGGAGTATTACCTGCTGCGCGCCCACGCTGGCTATACGGCCAACGGCGAGCTGCTCGGCGTGCCCATCCACACCGCTTCGGAAGACGGCTCCTCGGACTTCAACCGCCCGCGCGACTCGTTTAAGGACTGTGTCGCTCAGATTCTTGCTGACTGCGACGAGGCAGAGGAGCTGCTGGCCTATGAGGACCGCGACATCACCTCGGCCGACGAGATGCCTGCCAAGTATCGCCAGCTGGGTGCCACACAGGGCGAGTACAACCGCGCCTTCGGTACCCACCACTATGGAAAGATCAACGGTAAGGTAGCCGCTGCCATCCGTGCACAGGTGCTCCTGCTGGCAGCCAGCCCTGCTTACAGTGCTAATTCGGGCTATACCTACCAGCAGGCAGCCGACGCCGCAGCCCGCGTGCTCGACAAGATTGGCGGCGTGGCAGGTATGGATCCCAATGGCTGGCGATGGTTTGCCAATACCAGTGAGATTGACAACCTCAGCTCGTCGGAAGACCCGAAAGAGATTGTATGGCGCGGCTCTACCCGCTCGACCAACGACCCCGAGGACAACTACTATCCTCCCTCGCTCTATGGTCACGCCCGCGTCAACCCGACACAGAATCTCGTAGACGCCTTCCCGATGGCCAACGGCTATCCCATTGCCGAGAGTGCCAGCGGCTATAATGCCGACGATCCCTATACGGGCCGTGACCCGCGTCTGGCCGCCTACATCGTGTACAACGGCTCAACGCTCGGTGTCAACAACTCAGAGATTATCACCGCGACCTACGGAACCAACCGCGATGCCATCAACAATGACAATGGCAGCTCTACGCGTACCGGTTACTATATGCGCAAGCATCTCCGCCCGGACATCAACCTCAACCCGTCGAATCCTACCGAGCATCCCCACTATGATGCCCGCATCCGCTACACCGAGATCTTCCTCGCCTATGCAGAGGCAGCCAACGAGGCTTACGGCCCCACGGCCGACGGCGGTCACGGCTATTCGGCCTACGACGTCATTAAGGCGCTGCGTGCACGTGCCGGTGTAGGCACTTCGAACGGCGACGCCTATCTGGAGAGCATCAAGAACGATCAGGCTAAGATGCGCGAGCTCATCCGCAACGAGCGCCGTCTGGAGCTCTGCTTCGAGAACCACCGCTTCTACGACCTGCGCCGTTGGAAGGTAGACCTCAGCGTGCTCACCGCTCCGGCTCAGGGCGTGCAGATTGGCCAGACCACCACGGGCAACCTGACGTTCACCGTCCTGCCCAGCGTGGAGGCTCGCACCTATCAGGACTATATGTACTACGGCCCGATTCCCTATGAGGAAATCGTCAAGTGGAGTGCGCTGGAGCAGAATGCCGGCTGGTAATCAAGAAAAACCATAATGTAACATCAAAACGATTATGAAGAATATGAAATTCAGAACATTAATATCAATCATAGCAGGAGGTGCACTCGTACTGGGGATGCAGTCGTGCAAGAACGGCGATATGGACTTCCCCGACTACGAGGGCGGTAAGAATGTCTATTTTGCTTACCAGAATCCTGTGCGTACGCTTGTGATGGGCGAGGACGACTACGACACCACGCTCGACAATCAGCACAAGTGTATGATTAAGGCCACGATGGGTGGAAGCTACAACGGTGCCAATGTCGTCATCAACTTTGTGGTAGACAATACGCTCTGCAACAATCTCTATTTTGACAATGGCGACCCCGTGCTGCCGATGCCGGCCAACTACTACACGCTCTCGGGCAACACCATCTCGTTCAACGGCGGTATGAGCGGCGGTGTGGAAGTGCAGCTGACCGATGCCTTCTTCAACGACCCGCTGGCCCTGAGCAATCACTACGTCATTCCGCTCGTGATGACCGGCGTTACCGGTGCTGACAGCATCCTGCAGGGCCGCACCATCATCGACGGCGAAGTGGCCCAGCGCACCAACTATGCCCGCTGGGACGTGGCTCCGAAAGACTATGTGCTCTATTGCGTGAAGTACATCAGCAAGTACGACGCCAACTACATCCGTCGTGGAGTGGACAAGATTACGGTCAGCGGCGTCACGACGACCAACGTGCGCCACGCTGCCTACTTGGAGAAGAACGAGGTGAAGAGCGATATCACTACGCTTTCGCTCAACAGCATCAGCTATCCCGTGACGGTCAATGTCGGCGGAGTGCAGAAGTCTTGCGTCCTCAACCTCACCTTCAATGCCAATGGCGAGTGCACCGTTAGCAGTGCCACGGCTGGTGTGACAGCCAGCGGAAGCGGTTCGTATCGCGACAAGTCGGAGGCAAAGGCTTGGGGCAATCAGGACCGCGACGGCCTCTATCTCGATTACCAGATTACGTTCGACAACGCCACCGTAGCCACTACCGACACGCTGGTATGGCAGAGCCGCGGCGTGAACTCCGAAGAGTTCAGCTCAGACTATATTGAATAACCTATAAATTTACGAAGAGTTATGAAACAGTATAAATCGATTATAGCAGCCATAGCAGCAGTGGCATTGGCATCCTGCGCCGACGACAAGTTTCAGGAGTTCCGCACGGCGGCTCCCGAGCGTGATGCCAACTATGCCTATCTGAACGAGTATGGCGACCTGAAGAGTTATGTCGACCGTGCCAAGTATCCTCGCTTCGTCCTCGGCGGTGCCACCAGCGCTGGCGACTTCAACAAGCAGGAGCTGGTCTATGCCCTCGACGTAGCCAACTTCGACGAGCTCGTAACGGGCAACGACTTCAAGTATGCTTCGGTGGTCAGCGACGACGGCGTGATGAACTTCTCTACCATTGAGTCGTTCTGTACCAATGCCACCGATGCCGGTCTCGGCATCTATGGCCACACCCTCGTATGGCACTCGCAGCAGCGACCCAAGTATCTCACCGGCCTGATGGCCGACCGTCCGTTGCCTCCCGCTCCCGACGGTCCGCAGGAGGTGTCGCTCATCAAGAACGGTGATGCCGAGGGCGACGACGCTTCCACCAGCTTCAACGATTGCGAGATTCGCGACGGCGTGGGCTACGAGGGTAGCCGTGCCTATGTCGTGGAGACTCCGGGTGCTCACAACAACTCGTGGGACAAGCAGCTCTTTATCAAGAGCAACACCACGCTGTCGGCTGGTGATAAGGTCATCTTGCGTATGAAGGCTCGCGCCGAGCGCGCCGCCAGCATCGAGACGCAGGCTCAGACCACCCCGGGCAACTATCTCTACTGGCAGATGTTCGGCAACATCAACATCACCACTGAGTGGAAGGATTATACGTTTACGGTCGACCTCAGCTCGTCGCACGAGGGAATGCAGACCGTTGCTTTCAACCTCTGCGTCATTGACGAAGACAACACGTTCTACTTCGACGACGTTGAGTTCGTCCGTGTGGAAGAGCCGCAGCAGACCGTCTCACTGTGGATCAATCAGGTCAACAACCCCGACTGCGAGACCGACGATGCCTCGTCGCTCGTAGGTCGTGACGGCGACGGCAATGGCGACCACACCACCTTTGTCGAGGGAGCCGGTATCGACGGTTCGCGTGCCGTGAAGGTGCACGCCATCGACAATGCTCCGCAGGAGTACACCACCCAGTTCTTCGTCTACACCCCGGGCCACACGTGGCAGGCTGGCGAGAAGTATCACTTCAAGATGTGGGCCCGTGCCGATAAGGCTGCCTCCATCGGCTCGCAGGCACACACCACGCCCGGTAACTACATCCACTGGTCGATGCTGGGCAACCTGAACATCACCACCGAGTGGAAGGAGTTCTCGTTCGAGGGTACCATCACGGCCGATCAGGCTGGTGCCAACGGAATGCAGACCATCGCTTTCAACCTGAACGTGCTGCGCGAAGAGAACAACTACTACTTCGACAACATCGAGTGGAGCGTAGAGCAACAGGCCAATGGCATCCCCCTCACCGAGGAGGAGAAGCGCGACACCATCCAGTGGGCTATGGAGCAGTGGATCAGCGGTATGATGGAGGCCTGCAACGGCCGCGTCAAGGCTTGGGACCTCGTCAACGAGCCGATGTCCGACGCATCGCCCTTCGAGCTGAAGTCGGGCGACCGCGAGGGCGGTGCCGACAACTTCTACTGGCAGGACTATCTGGGTAAGGACTATGCCCGCATCGCAGCCCGTCTGGCTCGCCAGTATGGTGGCGACGACCTCATCCTCTTTGTCAACGACTACAACCTCGAAGCTGCCTACAACCAGAACCGCAAGTGCGACGGACTCATCCAGATGATTGAATACTGGGAGAGCGACGGCGTCACCAAGATTGATGGTATCGGCAGCCAGATGCACGTCACCTACTCGCTCGACGCTGCCACGCAGGAGCGCAACGAGGCTGCTGTCGTGACGATGCTTGAGAAGCTGGCCGCTACGGGCAAGCTCATCCGCATCTCCGAGCTGGATATGGGCATTGCCGACGAGAACGGCAACAGCATCAAGACGGTTGACGTCACCGAGGAGCAGCACCGTGCAATGGCCGACTACTATAAGTTCATCATCCGGAAGTATCTGGAGATTATCCCGGCCGACCAGCAGTATGGTATCACTGCTTGGGGCATTACCGACAGTCCCGACACCGACAACAGCTACTGGCGTCGTGGCGAGCCCATCGGACTCTGGGACCTGAACTACTATCGCAAGCATACCTATGCAGGCTTTGCCGACGGTCTGTCGGGCAAGTAAGCCAAGCCAAGCGATATAGCGAGATAAAAAGAACTCGAGTTTGAAAGTTTTGATTAGTTATGGTAAACAAAACTTATGGAGTGCGTCTGGTGTGAACCACACGCACTCTTTTCTTTTTTGAATCACTTTAAATAGTTAATCAACGATGATGAAACATCAGTGTTTGCTCAGATTCCTCTGGGCATCAGCAATGGCTTTGTCCCTCTCGGTCGCCTCGGCTTGGGTGGGAATGGAGGTCAAGCCACTCCACGTTGATGGCCGCTATCTGAAGGATGCCGACGGCCATATTGTCAATCTGCACGGCTTTGCGCAGACTTACAGCCCGTGGTTCAACGAGCGGGGTACGCGCTGGAGCAACTATGATGTCAATGCCTGCCTGTCGTACAACAAGCAGAAGATTGACCAGATTCTGGCCGCTGGCTGGATGATGAGCTTCGTCCGCATCCACTGCGACCCCTATTGGAGCAATACGCCCGGCATCCCGACCACGGGCGAGAACGACATCTCGGCTTTCTCGATGACGCGCTTCAAGAAGTATTTGCGCGAAGTCTTCATCCCGATGGCGCTCTATGCTCAGCAGAAAGGGCTCTACGTGGTGATGCGCCCGCCGGGCGTCTGCCCGGAGAACATTGCCGAGGGCGACGCCTATCAGCAGTATCTGCTGCAAGTGTGGGATGTCATCGCCCAGCAACCCGAGCTGAAGGACAATCCTGCCATTATGTACGAACTGGCCAATGAGCCCATCCACATCACGGCCACTGCAGGGAAAAGCGAGAGCCAGTCGCTGCACGACTTCTTCCAAGCCGTCACCGACGTGGTGCGCCAGCACTGCCAGAACATCATTCTCGTGCCCGGAACGGGCTGGCAGTCGCAGTATGGAGCCTATGCCGAGCATCCCATTACGGGCGGCAACATCGGCTATGCCGTCCACTGCTACCCGGGCTGGTACAACAGTGGCGTAGAGGGCAACGTCAGTGTCAACTATCAGGACTTCCGCCGTGGCTGGCGCGCGCAGATAGGATGTGTGGCCCGTTTCGCCCCCATCGTCGTCACCGAGATGGACTGGGCACCAGCCGACTACAATGCCTCGTGGGGCAAGGCCGTCACGGGCGAGGCCGGCGGCACAGGCTTCGGAGCCAACTTCCGCAAGATTACCGACGAGACGGGCAACGTCAGCTGGCTGCTCTTTACCGAGTGCCATCTGCTGGCACAGTTTGTCGACCAAGCCCCCGCCAACGGGCAGTACACTTTCCTCACCGACCCCGAGGCCTGTCCGTGGCCCTGCTACCACTGGTATCAGGAGTACGCCACGAAAGAGTGGCAGGAGACTGACTATGGGGGCACGTCGGGCCGCTTCCCCCTGACGGCCGACGACTTCAATCCCAGCATCTGGGAGACGGGCACCTTCAACGAGGCCACCCGCACGTTGCACACCGGCCAGTATGGCTTCGGCGGATGGGAGTATGCGCCGGCCGAAGACTTCTCGGCCTATCGCTACATCGTGGTCGAACTGGATGCGCCACAGAGCTGTGGCGCTTCGTTCCGCATCTTCGACGAGCAGAGCTACTGGTCGAAGCCCTTTGCCGTCGACTTCGGTACGCAGACGCGCCTCGTCATCGACCTGCACACGATGAAGAAGCAAGACACGGGAGCCGCCTGCGACCCCAGCCACATCTACCGCGTAGGCTTCTGGTCGTATGGCAGTGGCGACATCCGTATCGGCAGCGTCTACTTGAGCAACGACGGCGTTACGCCCGTTGAGACGCTCATCGCGGCTCCCGGCATACAGTCGCCCGTCGCCGATGTCTACACACTCAGCGGCCGGTTGGTCCGTCGCAGCGTAGCCGTCTCCTCCGCTTTGCAGGGTCTGCCCCGCGGCCTTTATATCATAGGAGGCAGGAAAGTGATGGTGAAATAAGACGATGTGATAAACGAAATGCGGGATGTACTGCTGATGCGGCGCATCCCGCATTTTTTAAAAAGTAAGCAGCCAAGCATTGTCAACTGGAAAATAATGCTTATCTTTGCTGCCAAGAAATAAAGGAGAGAAAGATGGATCAATACAGAATCCCCTATATGAATATGATTGTGCGCGAGTTCGGTCGTCGCTACAAGATGACGGTGCAGCAGGCGTTTCGCTATCTGTATCGGTTTAAGGGTATTCAGCATCTGGACGACTTCTACGACGTGGAGCACTTGCTGCCCGTCGACGACACGTTGCACGGCTTGGTGGCCGTATGCCATAAGAACGGAGGACGGCTCAGATGAAACTCTACCACGGAACGAACCACGACTTCCATCAGATAAACCTCGCCAAGTCGCTGCCCTATAAAGACTTCGGCCGCGGATTCTATCTGACCGACCTCGAGCCGCAAGCCCGCAGGATGGCAATGCGCAAGGCCAGTGCATTCGGTGGCACACCGGTAGTGCAGCAGTATCAGTTTGACGAAAGTCGACAGACCGACGGCTCGCTGGACGTGCTGCAATTCGAAATGCCCACGATAGAGTGGGCACGGTTCATTTTCGGCAACAGAAGCCGCGAAACCCATTTCACCCATCAATACGACATCGTGATTGGCCCTATAGCAGACGACGGCGTTGCATTCCTCATCAACCAGTACCAATCTGGCGCCATCACCATAGCGCAGTTTGCCCGAATGTTGAAGTACCGCAAGCTGAGCCGACAATACTACTTCGGAACGGCGCGAGCCATTAAATTATTAGAACGGATATGACAAAGGCTCAGAAGAAAGACTCTCTTATAGCGTATGCCATTGACAGGATGACCGAGTTCTTGATGGCCGAGTACCACTTGACTGCTCCCGAGGCGATGAACTTCATCTACAACTCCACCACCCTGCAGCTCATACAGGCTCCCCGCAACGGCCTCTATGCAGAAAGTCCCTCGTACCTCTACGAGATACTGAAGACCGAATACACCAACGGCATCCTGCCGTTTACCCATTGACGGCCTCTTTCTCCTCAATCCTTTTCCCGCGGCCTCTATGTCATTGGTGGGAAGAAATTTTCTTAGGGGTTATAGACTTGCTCGTAGAACATCCCCCTTTGTCTGTTTTCATCGCCTCTGAAGCGTTTCTCCGAAGGCTGCGTAGCGATGCTCCGCGCCCTTCGGAGCATCGCTACGCAGCCTTTGAAGCAACACTCCGCGGCCTCTGGAACACGGGCGGGGCGGGTGTCTATGGCCGCAGACCGTCGTTGTTCATCCGCGTCATATACTGTTGGATGATGGCTTTCAGCTCGCGTTCCATCTGCGGCTGCTGGCTGACGCGCCCGCGTAGGTTGTGCTGCATCAGGCTGTCGGTCAGCGCATAGACGGCGCGTGTCTGCTGACCGTCGAACTGGAGCACGTAGCCATTTTTGACGTATTGGTAGATGCCGTTCAGATAGTTGACGGCCCACGTGTCTTCGGCAGGCGTATTGAGCACGTCGATGCCGAAGGCAAAGGCCGGCTTCTGATAGCCCACCAGCGCAAGTACGGTGGGCAGGATGTCAATCTGCTGGGCAATCTTGGGCTCCACGCGCGGGCTGAGCAGTCCGCCGGGGGTATAGATGATGATGGGCGAGCAGAATCCGCCGAGGTCGGTCTGATAGTAGGCGTGATCGCTCAGGTTGGTGTGGTCGCTGGTCAGGACGAAGATGGTGTTCTGGAACCACGGCTGCTGCCGTGCCGTCTCGAAGAAGCGCTGCAGCGCCATATCCGCGTAGCGGATGCATTTGTGGATTTTGAGCCCCTCCTCGGGATAGTCGTCGGCATACTGGGCGGGAATCTTATAGGGATTGTGCGACGAGGCGGTGAAGACGGCCGTCATAAAGGGCTGGCGCATCTCGCTCATCTTTGCGGCGTAGTATTGCAGGAACGGCTCGTCCCAGATGGCCCACGTGCCGTCGAAGTCGCGCTCGCCGCCGAAGCGCTGGTCGGCCACGTAGTCCTCGCGGCCGTAGTATTGCTGGAATCCCGTGGCGCGGGCAAAGGCTTGGAACCCCATTGAGCCGCGCTGTGCACCGTGGAAGAAGGCCGTCTGGTAGCCCTCGGCCGCCAGCAGCGAGGCCAGTCCGTCCACGTGGTTCATTGAGGCCGGGGTGAGGAAGAAGGGCTCGATGAACATCGGGATGCTGCTGAGAATCGACGGCATCCCGTCAATCGACTTGCGGCCGTTGCAGTACGAGTGCTCGAAGGTGACGCTCTGTGCAATGAGCGAGTCGACGAAGGGCGTGTAGCCGCGGTAGCGTCCGTTCTCCAGCGTGCGGTTGAGGGCACCGATGTATTCGCGGCCGAAGCTCTCGACGATGAGGACTACGACGTTGAACCTCCCCCGACCTTTCTCAAGAAGGGGAGTGCCTTCACGGGGTTCGGTGATGGGCGTGTAGACCGCGGCCAGCTCTTCCTCGCTGTCGAAGTAGTGGGGGACGACGAAGACCGACTTGCCGATGGTGCGGTAGAGCGAGAAGGGCGTGTTGAGCACGAGTGCCGCCTCAGTGGGGCGGTTGACATACTGGTTGGCATTGCTGATGGTGATGGGGCGCACGGCCGTGGTGAATCCGCCGCGGATGCCTGCCACGACAAAAGGAGCCAGTGCGGCGAGCGAGAGCAGGGTGGCGGCGTCGTAGTGCCACCACGTCAGTTCGGCGGCGTGCAGTCGCGGCCTCCGGTAGAGCCGCGCCATCAGCCATACGGCGAGGACGAACAGCACCACCAGATACCAGTGGCTGAGTGCCTCGTTGAGGAAGATGGAACCCAGATTCTGTTCGTTCTGAAACTCGCTGAATACGGTGGTCGTGGTGCGGCGCAATGTGTAGCGGAAGTAGACGGCATCGCAGAGGTTGGCCGCCAGTGCCGCCCCGTTGATGGTGAGGAACAGCCCGCAGCAGAAGCGGTGATAGCCTCTCCGCTCCTTCAGGTGGAGCGGTAGCAGCATCAGGACGATGTAGGGGATGTTGGTGACGAGGATGGCCGACGTGTCGAACACCAGTCCGCCGCCCATCATCTCCAGCAGATGGCCCGCCGTGAGTCCCTGTTCAAAGTAGCTCCAGTTGACCAGCAGGAAGACAATGCGTGCCAGCAGATAGGCCGCATAAGCCAGCAGTAGGTTGCACAGCGTGCAGGCCAGCGGTTGCAACAGTTCCGTCCGTTTCCGATTCCGATTCCGATTCTCTCTCACCCTTTCTTTACCTTTTTACTTTTTTACCTTTTCCCCTTTTTACCTTTTTACCTTTTCCCCAACGTTTTCAGGTCTTTCGTCGTGGCTTGCAGCAGCGCCTTTCCCATCCGTTCCAGCCGCTGGGCGTCGGTGCTCTGGCTCTTGGCGATGCGCTGCGACGGCAGGTCGTAGATGATGTAGCCCGTAGAGTCCATCACCGAGAATCCCTCCGTGTAGTTGTGAACGGCAAAGGGGTAGGTGTACGAGTCGCTGAGCACGTCGCGGCTCCAGCAGAAGTCGTCGTGGGCGATGCCCAGCTGTCCCAGCAGCGTGGCCGCGAGGTCAGTCTGGTTGCACAGCTTTTCGATGCGTCGCGGCTCTTTGACGGCACCGCCCGTCCAAATCATCGGTATGTGGTTGCGCAGTGGGTTCATCTCGTCCACTCCGGCAAAGTTGATGCCGTGGTCGGGCAGCAGGATGATGAGCGTGTTCTTCCATTGCGGCGACTTCTTCAGCTGGTCAATGAACTGCCCGATGCACTGGTCCAGATACCAGAAAGCGTTGAGCACGCGGTTTTTGAAGTGGCGCACGGGCACGTCCCACGGCTCGTGGCTCGACAGGGTGGAGTAGCCGATGAGGAGCGGTTGATGGCGCTCCAGCTGGGTCAGCATATAGTTCAGCGTCTCGAAGGTCAGGTCGTCGCGCACGCCCCATTTGGCCGTGGACTGCTGCTCGGCCGGATAGTCGTTCTTCCACGTCAGCTGGCTGAAGCCCGTGTTCACCAGATAGCTGCGCATATGGGTGAAGTTGATGTCGCCGCCGTAGAGACAGGCCGTGGCGTAGCCCTCGTTGCGCAGCGAGCGTGCGATGCCGGGCAGCTGCTGCGTCTTCTTCGGCATCTTCATTACCGACGAGGTGGGGAACGACGGATAGCCGCTCAGTGTGCTCACGGTGCCGCGGTCGGTGCGCCACGAGTTAGCGTAGCAATTACTGAAGTAGATGCCCTCGTCGGCCAGCTGGTTCAGCCGCGGCATAATGTCTTTGCGGCCGCCTATCTCCGTGAACTGCCCGCCGGCACTCTCCATTAGTATGATGACGATGTCGGGGCGGCTGGTGGTCAGCAGGGTGTCGGTGCCGTTCGAGCTGGTAGGGTAGAGCCCGCCGGTCAGCCGCCGGCACTGCTGCTCGTCATAATAGTCGTAGTCGACGATGTGATTGGCCGACTTCTCGAACGAGGAGAGGAAGCTGAATACGGGGTTGACGGCAGCGTGGTTGAGAAACTGGTGCTGCGAGAAGTAGACCTGCCCCACGTTGGTGGTCGACTCGTCCACGCCCCCTCGGATGCCGATGACGATGAAGGGAATCATTCCGGCATAGAGGATTGACTCCGTGGTGCGCCGTGAGCGCTGCACCGTCTTCGGGATGATGAGATAGTAGAGGCCGCCGATGAATGCCGTAAGGAGTATGAAGGCCACGATGCGCCCGAGGAGATACCACCCCGACACGCTGGCAAAGGCCTCGCCCGGCGTGCTTAGGTATTGCAGGCACGAGGCGTCGAGCTTGAATCCCCAGAAGGGATAGAGGCTCACGTCGGCAATGTAGGCCAGTGCCAATGCCAGTGCCACCAGTGCGCTGTATCCGATGAGTAGGTAGCGCAGGCGGCTCCACCCGTTCCACCAGATGCTGACGGCCGTGGCCAGAAACGGGACTATGAGGAAGTAGAGGGCCGTGGAGGCATCGAGCGACAGCCCGTTGCGGAAGACGCGCAGCAGGTCGTGGTTGGTGTATGGATAGACTTCGGCGTTGAAGTGCATAAATCCCCACTTGCCGACGGCAAAGAGAATCATCGTCAGCACATAGAACTCAAAGAGATAAATCAGTCGTTGGCGCATAGTCAGGTGTTAATGTGTCAGAGGCTTTGCATATCATTCAGTTTCTTGTAGTAGCCGTCGATGGCGAGCAGCTCGTCGTGCGTGCCGCGCTCCACGATGCGTCCCTCGTGCAGCACGCATATCTCGTCGGCGTTCTTGATGGTGGAGAGCCGGTGGGCAATGGCCACGGTGGTGCGCGTCTTCATCAGCCGTTCCAGTGCGTCCTGCACCAGTCGCTCGCTCTCGGTGTCGAGTGCCGAGGTGGCTTCGTCGAGGATGAGGATGGGCGGGTTCTTCAAGATGGCGCGGGCGATGCTGACGCGCTGGCGCTGTCCGCCCGAGAGCCGTCCGCCGCGGTCGCCGATATTGGTGTCGAAGCGGTGCTCGCTCTGCATAATGAAGTCGTAGGCATTGGCAATGCGGGCCGCCTCTTCAATCTGTGCGTCGGTAGCGCTGTCTACACCGAAAGCGATGTTGTTGCGGAACGAGTCGTTGAAGAGAATGGCCTCCTGATTGACGTTGCCGATGAGCTGGCGCAGGTCTTGGATGCCCAGCTCCTTCACGTTGATGCCGTCGATGAGCACCTCGCCCTGCTGCACGTCGTAGTAGCGCGGAATGAGGTCAACCAGTGTCGACTTGCCCGAGCCCGACTGCCCCACGATGGCGATGGTCTTTCCCTTCGGGATGGTCAGGTTGATGTCGCGCAGCACCCATTGCTCGCCGTAGCGGAACGAGACGCCGCGGAACTCAATCTGATGCTCAAAGGCGGCGATGTGTTTCGGGTTGCGCGGCTCCTGTATGGTGTTCTCGGCTTGCAGAATCTTGTCCACGCGCTCCATCGAAGCCAGTCCTTTCGGAATGTTGTAGCCCGCTTTGGAGAACTCCTTCAGCGGATTGATGATGGAGTAGAGTATCACCATATAATAAATGAACGTGGGACCCGAGAGCGTCTGGTTGTTGAGCACCAGCACGCCGCCGAACCACAGCACGATGACTATCATCACCGTGCCCAGAAACTCGCTCATCGGGTGGGCCAGCTGCTGGCGGATGTTGACGCGCATTATGTCGTTGCGGTAGGCCGAGTTGACGTCGTCGAACTTCCGGCGCATCTTCTCCTCGGCCGAGAAAGCCTTGATGATGCGCAGTCCGCCCAGCGTCTCCTCGACGACGCTCATCGTGTCGCTCCACAGCGCCTGTGCCTTAATGCTCTTCTGCTTCAGCTTGCGCCCCACGAACCCCATCAGCCATCCCATTACGGGCACGATGATGAGGGTGAAGAGTGTCAGCTGCCACGAGATGACGAGCAGGGTGGTGAAGTAGGCGATGATGAGGATGGGGTTCTTGAACAGCATATCGAGCGACGACATTATCGAGTTCTCGATTTCCTGCACGTCGCCGCTCATCCGCGCAATGATGTCGCCTTTGCGCTCCTCGCTGAAGAAACCCAGCGGCAGTGCCGTAATCTTCTGGTACAGCTGGTTGCGGATGTCGCGCACCACACCCGTGCGGATGGGGATGATGGTGGCCGATGAGAGGAAGTAGGCACCCGTCTTGAGGAATGTCGTGGCGGCGAGGAACAGTCCGATGAGCAGCAGCGTCGTCGTCGGTCCTACGTCGGCTATCAGCTGGTTGACGTAGTAGTTCATATTGTTGGTCAGCACCTCCTTCGCATTGCCCCAGTCCCACGCCATCACCGCAGTGGCACTGACGGCATCGCCCGTCTTGAAGAGAATCTGCAGGATGGGAATGAGCGCGGCGAATGAGAAGATGTTGAGCACGGCCGACAGGATGTTGAACACCACCGACAGGGCTAAGTATTTCTTATAGGGAGGCACAAATCGCCTCAGCACTTGCAGGAATTCTTTCATTGGTTTCTTCTTCTTTTCTCAGTGTTCTTGGGCGCCGGCCTCTCAGTGCTCTTGGGTGCTGGCCGGAATGGCCTCTCCCAACAGGGTGGCACTGGTGCTTCCGATAATCTTCACGCGAACGGTCTCGCCGATGTGGTGCGTGCCCTTATCGAATACCACGGCTTTGTGTTGCTCCGTGCGCCCCATCAGCTGCTCGCGGCTGCGCTTCGAGAATCCCTCGACGAGCACGTCGAACTCGCGCCCCACGTCCTTCTTGTTCTGGGCGGCAGAGATGTCTGTCTGCAGCTGGATGAGCTCGTTCAGTCGGCGTATCTTCTCCTCCTCAGGCACGTTGTCGGGCAGGTGCTTCGAAGCGTAGGTGCCCGGCCGCTCGCTGTACTTGAACATAAAGGCCGAGTCATACTGCACCTCGCGCATCAGCGAGAGCGACAGCTGGTGGTCCTCCTCGGTCTCCGAGTGATAGCCCACGAAGATGTCGGTCGACAGACCGCAGTCGGGGATGATGCGGCGAATGGCACTGACGCGGTCCAGATACCACTCGCGGGTGTACTTGCGGTTCATCAGTTTCAGTATGCGGTCGCTGCCACTCTGCACGGGCAGGTGGATGTGGCGGCACACGTTGGGCATCTCGGCAATGACGTGCAGCGTCTCGTCGCTCATATCCTTCGGGTGGCTGGTGGTGAAGCGGATGCGCATCCCGGGTGCTTCTTCGGCCACGCGGCGCAGAAGGTAGGGGAAACCCACCCCCACCCCCTCTTGATGGGAGGGGAGGTCAATCGTTGCTCCTCGCCCTTCGGGAGCGGTCGAGGCAGGGCTCCAGCTGTTCACGTTCTGTCCCAGCAGCGTCACTTCACGGAAGCCGCGGTCGCGCAGGTCGCGCACTTCGCGCAGAATGCTTTCGATGTCGCGGCTGCGCTCCCGTCCTCGCGTATAGGGCACGATGCAGTAGTGGCAGAAGTTGTTGCAGCCGCGCATAATGCTGACGAAGCCACCAATCTTGGCCCCGTGCAGCCGTTGCGGCACGATGTCGCGATAGGTCTCGCTGGTCGACAGCTCAATGTTCATCGCCTTATGCCCCGTCTCGGCCTGTGCCGTCAGGTCGGGCAGCGAGAGGTAGGCATCCGGTCCGGCCACGAGGTCGCAGTGGTGATGCTCCAGCAGGTCGTCCTTCACGCGCTCCGCCATACAGCCCAGCACGCCGATGATGAGCCTGCGCGACTTCCTGATGGCGTTCAGTGCCTCCAGCCGGTGGTAGATTTTCTGCTCGGCATTGTCGCGCACGGAGCAGGTGTTCAGAAACACGGCATCAGCCTCGTCCAGCGTGTCGGTCGTCTCGTAGCCGGCCATCTGCATCACCGATGCCACCACCTCCGAGTCGGCCACGTTCATCTGGCAGCCGTAAGTCTCGATATAGAGTTTCTTCATTGTGGATGATTTTGGGTGCAAAGGTACGAATAAATTGAGAATTAAGAATTAAGAATTAAGAATTATTCGTATCTTTGCACCCAATTATTATAAAGTCGAAGTCGTAATAAATGCTGAACGCATCACCTATGAACTATCAACTGAACAGAGCCACATTCCTGCGCGAACTGCGCGACTACGTGTTCATCACTATCGGGATGATTTCTTATTGCATTGGCTGGACCATCTTCCTGCTGCCCAACAATATCACCACGGGCGGCGTGGCCGGTGTGTCGTCCATCCTCTTCTGGGCATCGGGCATCCCCGTTCAAGTGTCCTACTTCGTCATCAACGCCGCCCTGCTGCTCGTGGCCCTACGCCTGCTGGGACTCAAGTTCTGCATCAAGACCATCTTTGCCGTCGTGGTGCTCACCAGTGGTGCCACCATCGCGTCGGCTACGTACGACGGCCATCTGCTCAGCGACCAGCCTTTTATGGCCGCTATCATTGGCAGTGTGTTCTGTGGATGTGGCGTAGGCCTCGGCCTGTCGAGCAACGGCTCCACGGGCGGCACCGACATCATTGCGGCCGTCATCAGCAAGTATCGCGACATCTCGCTTGGGCGTGTCATCCTGATCTGCGATGTCATCATCATCACCTCCAGCTATTTTGTGCTGCGCGACTGGGAGCGCGTCATTTACGGCTACGTAGTGCTCTACGTCACCGCCTTTTGTATTGACCAAGTGGTCAATTCGATGCGCCGCTCGGTGCAGTTCTTCATCATTTCCGACAAGTACGAGGAGATAGGCAACCGCATCAACCACGACCCACACCGCGGCTGCACCGTCATCAATGCCCACGGAATGTACTCTGGGCGCGAGGTGAAGATGCTCTTCGTGCTGGCCAAGCAGGCCGAGAGTGCCAAGATCTTCGCCCTTATTGACGAGATTGACCCTCGTGCCTTCGTCTCTCAGAGTGCCGTCATCGGTGTCTATGGCGAAGGCTTCGACCGCTTTAAGGTGAAGCGTCGCCACACGGCGCAGCAGGAGTCATAACGCCCCGTTACCTATTCTTATAGCCAGTAGCGGCTCAGTATTCGAACGAGGAGCCGCCGAGGAACTCGCGGAGCAGCGAGGTGGGCGGAATCTGCGTCTCGGGAATGGGGCGGATGTAGCGCAGGAACTTGCGCAGCCGATAAGCCTCCGCATACTCCACGCAGTTCTCGGGCACCTGCTCCAGCAGCGGCTCGGCCTGACTCTTGATGACGGCCAGCTCGAAGAGCATCGCCGAGTTGAACATCGCGTCGGCATTCTCTTGGAACGGGAATATCCAGCGATTCTCACCCTTACGCACCGAAGGCCACCGCCGGATGGTCTCCTGTGCCGACACGCCGCGATACTTATGGTCGCGGATGATGCGGCGCAGCAGGCGGTTATCGGTTGTGGGGATATAGTTGTGGGAGTCGAGCAGGATGGTGGTCAGTGCCGAGGCATAGACGCGGAATATCTGCCCGTCGGGAATCTGAGCCGTCAGCTCGGGATTGAGGGCGTGGATGCCCTCGACCACCAGCACTTCGTTGCCTTGCAGGCGCAGTCGCTTGCCGCTGCGCTCGCTGCGTCCCTCTTGGAAGTTGTAGCGTGGCAGCTCCACCTCCTCGCCGCGGAACAGGGCGTTCATCTGCTCGTTGAGCAGCGGTATGTTGAGGGCGTGCAGATGCTCAAAGTCATAGTCGCCGTCGGCATCGCGCGGCGTCTGGTCGCGGCTGACGAAATAGTCGTCGAGCGAGATGCCCACGGGCTTCAGTCCGTTGACGGCCAGCTGCACGGAGAGCCGCTTGCAGGTGGTGGTCTTTCCGCTGCTGCTGGGGCCGGCGATGAGCACCATCCGAATGCCGGGGCGGGCAGCTATCTCGTCGGCAATGCGTGCAATCTTCTTTTCCTGCAGGGCCTCGCTCAGCTGAATCAGCTGGCTGCTGTAGCCCGCGGCGATGGCCTCGTTGAGGTCGCCCACGGTGTTGAGGCCGAGGATGCGCTGCCACTGGTGGTGCTCCTTAAAGATGTCGAACATCTTGTCCTGCCTCACCATCGGGCCCAGTATGGAGGGGTCGGTGCGCGAGGGGATGCGTAGCAGCACGCCGTCGAAGTGGGGCTCCAGCCCGTAAAGATAGAGCTCCGACGTGTTGGTCAGCATCGAACCGTAGAAGTAGTCTATGTAGCCGTCAATCTCGTAGTAGGTGGTATAGAGCGTGCCGCTGCCCTCCAGCAGCTTGGCTTTGGTGGAAGCGCCGCTGGCGCGGAACATCCTGATGGCCTCGTCGGTAGGCACCTCGTGGCGATGGATGGGTATGGCCCGGTCGATGTACTGCTGCATCTGGCGGCGGATGGCATCAATGTCGGCCGTCGTGACGGGATGACCGATGTCGAGGTCGCAGTGATAGCCGTTGGAGACCGGGATGTCAATGATGACGTGGCCGTGGGGATACAGCTCGCGCACGGCCTTGCACAGCACGAAGAAGAGCGAGCGCGTGTAGGCGCGATGGGCCGAGGCGTCGTGCAGCGACAGGAATTCCACCACCTTCGGTTTGTACACGCGGAAGTGCATTCCCTCCACCTTATTATTTACACGCGCGCTAATGGGGCCGTAGTCCATTTGGAGCCCCGAGAGCGAAAATATTTCAGAAAGTGTGCTCCCGATGCTTACGTTTAGAGTTTTTTTATTATTTTTGCATCGGATTTGTATAAATTGTTCCATAGGCATTGATATGATGTGTCGAATGACGATATAGGGACAAAGGTAGTGAATATATTTTTGAATCTGTACTTTTTATAATTTTTTAAATTAAAATCTTCCATACGGTTATGTCGATTTGGATATTTTTCAAACTTCTGGGTTCGCTGGCGCTCCTGATGTTCGGTATGAAGTCAATGAGCGAAGCCCTGCAGAAAATGGCCGGTCCGCAGTTGCGCCACGTCTTGGGCGCAATGACCACCAACCGCTTCACGGGAATGCTCACGGGTATGTTTGTCACTGCAGCCGTGCAGAGCTCTACGGCTACCACGCTGATGACCGTCTCGTTTGTCAACGCCGGACTGCTCACGCTCGTACAGGCCATCTCGGTGATTATGGGTGCGCACATCGGTACCACCGTCACGGCGTGGATTATGAGCCTCGGTTTCTCGTTCAACATCACCGACTTTGTCTATCCCGCCTTCTTCCTCGGCATCATTCTTATCTATATGAAGAAGCGCCGCATCATCGGCGACTTCCTCTTCGGCGTGGCTTTCCTGTTCCTCGGACTGGGCACACTGAAGGAGACGGGCTTCCTGCTGGTGCAGGACCCCGAGGCCAACGAGATGATCAGTGCCTTCTTTGCCAACTTCAATGAGGCCACGTTCTGGAACTCGCTCTTCTTCCTGCTGATGGGAACCATCCTTACGCTGTGCGTGCAGTCGAGCGCAGCCATTATGGCCATCACGATGATGCTTTGCTCCACGGGCGTGCTCCACATTGACCAAGGCATTATGTTGGTGCTGGGCGAGAACATCGGCACCACCATCACGTCGAACATTGTGGCTATGAGTGCCAACGTGCAGGCCCGCCGCGCCGCCTTTGCCCATATGAGCATCAACGTGTTGGGCGTGGCTTGGGTGCTCATCCTGCTCAAGCCTTTCTTCGGCGCCGTGTGCCACATTGTGGGCTTCGACCCCGCAATGTCGTCGTCGGCACCCAACTTCGCCATTAAGGCATCGATGGTGCTGGCCACGTTCCACTCAGCCTTCAACGTCAGCAACACCTTCCTGCTCATCTGGTTCGTACCCTACATCGAGCGCTTCGTGTGCTGGGTCATCAAACCGAAGAAGGTGGACGAGGAGGAGGACTTCCGCTTGCACTTCATTACGTCGGGCATTATGAAGACGCCGGAGCTCTCGGTGCTCGAGGCACAGAAGGAGATTCGCTCCTTCGGCGAGCGCATACAGCGGATGTTCGGAATGGTGCGCGAGCTGCTGACGGAGAAAGACGAGCAGAAGTTCAACAAGCTCTATACGCGCATCGAGAAGTACGAGGGCATCAGCGACAATATGGAACTGGAGATTGCCAACTACTTGGAGCTGGTGAGCGACGCCCACCTCTCGGACGACACGAAAGGCAAGATACGCGCAATGCTGCGCGAAATTAGCGAGATAGAGAGTATCGGCGACTCGTGCTACAACATTGCACGTACCATCAACCGCAAAGTGCAGAACAAGCAAGACCACTTCACCGAGAAGCAGTATGAGCACATTCACCAGATGATGGAGCTCACGGACAACGCCCTGTCGCAGATGAACACGCTGATGACGGGCCGCACAGATGCCTACGACGTGAACCGCTCGTTCAACATCGAGAACGAAATCAACAACTACCGCAACCAGCTGAAGTCGCAGAACATCAGCGACGTGAACAACCACGAGTACACCTATGCCGTGGGCACTATCTATATGGACATCATCAATGAGTGCGAGAAGCTGGGTGACTACGTGGTCAACGTCGTCGAGGCGCGTATGGGAACACGCCAGAAGGAGGCTTGACCCATCGGCTAATGGCTGAGCAACGAAACAGAATTTTCGCGAGAATTTCCGGAATTCTCGCGAAAATTTTTTAAATTCTCGCGAGAATTTTCTCTGCGCAGCCCACCGCCATCCCGTCGGGAAGACCGCCGCCCAGCGTCCGGACAGCCTCCGAAAAAGCAAGAATGGGGCTGTCCGATGCAAAAAAGAGGGCGATGTATGCCCTCTATTCGGATTTTTTTAATTAAATTTGCAAGCGAAAACAATAATTATTGATCAATAAAGACAAAGTTTATGCAGAAAAGATTGCTCTTACTGTTTGCCTTAATGTTAACGTGTTCGCTAACGATTCTGGCACAGGTAACCACTTCCGGCATCTACGGTAAGGTGACGGCCGACAACGAAGAAGCCATCGGAGCTACCGTCACGGCCAAGCACATTCCCTCGGGAACGGCTTACTATGCAGTGACCAACACCAACGGACGCTACACCATTCAGGGTATGCGCGTGGGCGGCCCCTACGAAATCACCATCTCGTACGTGGGATTCCAGTCTGAAGTCATCAAGAACGTGCAGCTGGCACTCGGCGAGTCGGCTCCCTTCAACGCCACGCTGAAGGAAGACGCACGCGTGCTCGGCGAAGTGGTGGTGACGGGAAAGGCCGGCATCGGCGGCTCGGGCGCAGCCACTAACTTCTCTATCGAGCAGATTGAGAACGCCCCGACGGTGAACCGCAGCGTCTACGACATTGCCAAGCTGTCGCCACTGGTCAACGTCAGCAAATATGGCGGCATCTCGATTGCTGGTGCCAACAACCGCTACAACTCGTTCCAGATTGACGGTGTGGTGAGCAACGACGTGTTCGGACTCACCAGCACGGGTATGAACGGAGCTCAGGCCGGCGGCAACCCCATCTCGATGGATGCCATTGAGCAGATTCAGGTGGTGGCCTCGCCCTTCGACGTTCGCCAGAGCGGATTCACCGGCGGTGCCATCAACGCCATCACCAAGAGCGGAACCAACAAGCTCACGGGAACGGCCTTTGGCTACTATACCAACGAAGACCTCTACGGACGCTATAACCAGATGACACGCAAGCGCGACAAGCTGACCAACGAGGCCACCAAGACCTACGGCTTCACGCTCGGCGGACCCATCGTGAAGGACAAGCTGTTCTTCTTCGTCAGTGCCGAGGGTAAGGAGCGCCAGTACCCCGCCAGCTACTATGCCGGCCTCGACGGCTACTTTATGACCCCGTCGCTCGCACAGGCAATGATTGACAAGTACGAGCAGATTACCGGCATCCGGGAGAGCTATGCCCGCAACGACGTGGAGACCAAGAGCCTCTCACTGCTGGGACGCATCGACTGGAACATCAACCAGAACAACAAGCTCTCTGTGCGCTATCAGTTCAATACGGCCAAGAACTTCAGCTACTCGGGAGGCCAGTACACTTACTACTTCCACAACAGTGGCCAGACTTACAAGAACAATACCAACTCGGTGGTGCTGGAGCTCAACTCGCACATCAGCGATGCCCTGTACAACGAGCTGCGTGTCAGCGGTAACTTCGTACGCGACCACCGCGAGGTAGGCTACGAGGCACCCAGCGTCTATATCACCGCCGGTGGCGAGTATGACGTCACCTCGGGGCAGGAGACCAAAACGGGCAGCAGCCTCCGAGCCAGCCTCGGCCCGTACTATGCTGCCGGTATCAACTTCTACGACCAGAACATCTACACCATTGAGGACAACCTCTCTTGGTATAAGGGCAACCATACCGTCACACTCGGTACGCACAATGAGTTCTACAAGATTACCAATGCATTCTATTCCTATGCATTCGGACAGTACAACTACAACACGTTTACCGACTTCTTCAACGACAATCCCGCCTCGTTCCAGTGGAACTATGCCGACACCAGCGTCACGGGCGACAGCAAATGGGCTGCTCCCATCAAAGCCGGACAGCTGGGCTTCTACCTGCAAGACAAGTGGGATGTCAACACGCAACTGCAGCTGACACTCGGCGTGCGCGTAGACGCTCCCGTCTACTTCAACAGCCCGTCGTGGAACTCTGAGTTCAACCTCACCGACTACGCCCGCAACAACGACATCTACGTAGGCCGCGCACCGAAGACCTCGCTGATGTTCTCGCCGCGCTTCGGCTTCCGTTACTTTATGAACGAGGCTCACACCACGCTGCTGCGCGGTGGTATCGGCGTGTTCAACGGCCGTGCACCGTTCGTGTGGATTGAGAATGCGTGGGCCAACACGGGCATCGAGAAGAAGGGAACGCGCATCACCTCCAACGTGCCTAAGTTCTCTGACTACGGCCTCGACACGCCCGCCGCAGCCGCCTCGGCTGCCGGAACGGCCTCGAAGCCCGACATCAACACCGTGTCGCGCAACTTCAAGTTCCCGCAGGTGCTCCGCGCCAACCTCGCACTGGAGACCCAGCTGCCCGGCGGCATCAAGATGGCACTCGAGGGAATGTTCTCCAAGAACCTCAACAGCGTGTGGTTCCAGAACCTCGCCATCAGCGACGAGGGTAGCAGCGTGTTCGCCGTGAAAGGCTTTGCTAACTCGGCTGTGCCCTACTACTCTTATAACGTAGGCAGCTACAACTCCATCATCAATCTGGCCAACACCAGCAAGGGTTATAGCTACTCGCTCAGTGCCAAGCTGGAGAAGAGCTTCGACTTCGGACTCGACCTGATGGCCAACTATACCTTCGGCCATTCCTACTCCGTCAACGAGGGAACGTCCTCGCAGGCCAGCTCCAACTGGGGCGGCTACATCCGCACCGACCCCAACAAGAAGGAGCTCGCTTACTCCATCTTCGACGTGCCTCACCGCCTGATGGTACAGGCCGCCTACAACTCTAAGCGCTATGGCAGCGGACGCTGGCAGAGCCACGTATCGCTCACCTACAACGGTGTGAGCGGTATGCGCTACAGCCTCGTGATGAGCGAGGGCGTCACCTCGACCTTCAACGGCGACTACAGCCCCACGTCAACCTCCAACCAGCTGCTCTACATCCCCACCGATGCCGAGCTCGACGTGATGGAGTTCAGCACGAAGGCCGACCGCATCAACTTCAAGCGCTGGATTGAGAACAACAGCTATGCACGCGACCACCGCGGCCAGTATGCTCCGCGCAACTCCAACGCCGCACCGTGGGAGAACCAGTTCGACCTCCACTTCGCTCAGGACTTCTTCTATCTGAAGGAGCGCGGCAGCAAAGTGACGCTCGTCTTCGATATCCTCAACGTGGCCAACCTGCTCAACCATCACTGGGGCACCAGCTACAGCAGCGCCCTCTCGCAGCAGATACTGCGCGTAGACCAAGTGAAGGACGACGGCGCGGGCAACAAGTACGGCGTCTTCAGCTTCGCCGGCCAGAGCCCGCAGATCAACACTATGAACAGCCGCTGGCATATGCAGCTCGGTCTGCGCGTCACATTCTAAGACCGCAACCGGCCGCATCCCATCCCAATAAATCGGGGACACTCCCATTCGGAGTGCCCCCGATTCTTTTGTAAAAAGGACTTCCGTAACCCCAGAACTCCCACATCGGACTTCGGCAAGCAAGCCGGCCTCACCAGCTTCACAATCACCCGCTGCAAAAGAAAAAAGAGTTTTTCTTTTGTACTTTCCACACTTCTTCGTATCTTTGCCATTGGTTCATTGCAACCGCTATGAACAGGAAACGCTGGAGTATAAATAATATTAATAAATGAATATGACATAAACGTTTAACATTGACATAAGAAGAAAAGGAAGTGTTTGCTTCTACTGATATAGTCTGAAAATCGCCAAATTGACAGATATATACACATTGGTAGCAAGTGAATGCTTACACTGCATTAGGTGTAGGCTTCATTGTGTGTATATAGGTGTTTGGCGATACCTCAGATTAACAAGCGAAGTCACACCTTTCTTTTTGCCGAGTGTCGCAAAAAGAGACCAAAATGGAAATCAATGCAAAAAGAAAAGCGCAGTTTCTCGACCTCTACGCAATGGTGACGGCCGATGGGATTGTACACCCGAAAGAGCTGGAGACGCTCTATCGGATTGGAACCGAGACGTATGGACTGACACAAGACGAAATGACAGACTGCGTCAAGTCGTCGGGAATCTCGTCTGTCATTCCCGAACTGCCAGAGGAGCGGGTCGGTATGCTCTATCAGATGGCCCTCATTGCGTGGGCTGACGGCGAATTGGAAACGTCGGAGCGCAATCTGCTGCGCCGCTATGCGGTGCTGTATGGCGTGAACGACGAGGACATCGACGAGCTCGTGGACTTCCTGCTCCAGCGGGCAAAGGACAACGTGAAAGAAGCAGACGTGATTAAGGAACTAAACAGTTGACGGCTATGAATCCTATTTCAAAACTTTTCAGGAAATCGACAGAATTGTCGACGGTTCCTGCTGCTCCCATTCCACAAGAAGCAAAGAAGGCAGGAGAAACCTATCAGAACTGGGGGAAGCGAATCTGTGCAACCGTTTCGGGAAACAGCATTGCGCTGGCAGCCTTTCTTCATAATGTGTACAATTACATCTATAAGGAGCAGGCGGGCACTGTTACATTTCAAGAAGAAATGCAGCGAAACATACAAATAGAAATTAAGCAGAGCCAAAATAACATCGACTTCTCCAACCAACAGATTAACGACCATTTCCAGCAGATAGCGGCCAATGACGATAGAATACAGGAGTTGACGGCCGAAAAGAACAAAGTTGCCGTTGAAGGTCGCAAGGCAAATCCAGCAGCTAAAGCCAAATTGATTCTGGGCTCCGTCATCTTGGTGCCGCTCACCTGTTATCTCTTCCTCTTTTACAGCAGCACGTTCTTCTCCGCATTCCTTGCAGGAAAAAATGCCATTAAAGATGCGGCTGGTGCAATGTTCAATCCTCATTGCTTCGAAATCGCTTGGGGCAGCAACATTGCAACATTCTTCTTTATGATGTGCTTCCCGGTCATCTTCTTGGGATTGGGTTTTAGCCTTCATTTCTTCTCCATTGAAAAGGGGAAGGCAAAATACTTGAAAATGGCGGCCATTGTGCTGGTTACCTTTGCATTCGACTGTATCTTGGCCTATAAAATTGGCGATAGAATACATCAGTATATGGTCAACCAAGACCTTATACCCGACAGTGAGTACACCATTACGATGGCTATCCACGACCCCAATACGTGGGCCGTCATCTTCTGCGGTTTCATAGCCTACATCATCTGGGGCATTGTGTTCGACCAGTCGATGGATGCGTATGGGGCTTTGGACCAAAGGGCTATCGAACTGCAAGCTATCAACGACAGAATCAACAAACTTGAGGAAAGCAATAAGGACGAACAAAAAGAAATACAAAGTCTGCACACAAGAATCAACGACTTGCAAAATAAGATAGCTGCATTGACTTCCCAGCTAAACAACAAAATCTTTATCGACACAAATGCCATCAAGACCGAGATGGGCAACTTCTTCTCGGGATGGATTGCCCAGATGGGATTCCTCGGTTGCTCGTCGACAGAACAAGCAGAAGCGAGAGATACATACGGAAAAACGATAGAAACGCTATTTAAAGAATAAAACAATGAAAAAGACCATTTTAATTTTCGGTATGATTGCCGTCGTATGCACGGCAGCCAATCTTTCTTGCAGTGGAAGCGGTGGCTCAAAGAATGCAGAAGCAACAACAGAAGACACGGACAAGCCATTGAACATCACCATATTCATTGACTTGTCAGACCGATTGGTACAGGCAAGCCAGCCGTCACAGATTGAGAGAGACACCGCATTGGTGGGCTACATTGCAGATTGCTTCTTTGCGATGACAAAGGAGAGTGATGGCGGCATACAGGACAGCAAGAACCGCATCAAAGTTCTATTCAGCCCAGAGCCTAACGCCACTGCTATGGCCAAATGTGCCGAAGACTTGATTCTCGATATACAGAAATGCCGCGAAGGTGCCGAGAGGAAAGCAAGAGTGAAAGGCGTCAAGCAGGCATTCCAAACCAGTTTGGCACAGATATATAGCCAAGCAATAGAAGACAACGACTTCCACGGATGCGATATTTGGGGATTCTTCAGCAATAAGAAAGTGGACACACACTGCATCAGTGATGGATACAGAAACATTTTAATCGTCTTGACAGATGGCTATTTGTTCGATGACAAGACTAAGGCAATTAATGGTGACACTTCTGTTTTTATTGTCCCCAAAATCCTGCAAAATCCCAATGCAGCCCTCAAAGTGGCAAGAAATGACTTGAAGAATCTGGAAGTGCTGATACTGGAGATTAATCCAGAGCCGAAGTATCTGCCCAAGATGAAGTCTATGCTTGAGAATTGGCTTGTCGGAATGGGATTGAATGCGGACGATATAAAAATCGAGGATACGGGATTGCCTGCACATAAGCGAGACATCATTGAGCGTTTTTTAAATTAAATTAGCCCAGTTCTTATGAAATACTTGTTATCTATTGTATTTGCGTTCGCTGCTGTAAACTGGCAGTCGTATGCCGCTACGGAAAACCATCAAGAGGTATACGTATATATCTGTACCGGCCCGACCGCAAGCCGTTACCACCGCAGCCAATATTGCAGCGGACTGAATAATTGCTCGGGTTCCATTGTACAAGTGACATTGGCAAAAGCAAAGGCGATGCACCGCACTCCGTGCAAGAAGTGCTATTAATCATCGTTCTGACGCCTCTGAAGTGCAAAGCGCGCAGGCCTCCCGCCGTGGGAAGCCTGCGCGCTTCGTTATGAGGAGATTGCTTCTCGGCCTACTTCCCCGTGCGCGTGGCACGGATGAAGTAGGTGATAAGCAGGATGTAGGCGACGAGGGAGAGGAGCTCGCTGAGGGGGTTGCCCCACCACTCGCCATACTGGAACTGGATGCCGCCGAAGCGCATCAGGGCACTGACGACGCCCATCAGGGCACCGCCGGCGATGAAGCCCGAGGCAATGAGGTTGCCCTTCTCGCCGCGTTCCTTATTAACGGCAGCGTCCTTAGAGCGGGTGGTGACAAACCAGTTGACGGCTCCGCCTACGAGCAGCGGCACGTTGAGCTCCAGCGGGATGAACATTCCGAGGGCGAAGGGCAGGGCCGGCACCTTACAGTAGGTGAGGACGATGGCCAGCAGTGCGCCGATGGCATAGAGCGCCCACGGTGCTCCCACGCCGTTCATCAGCGGGTCGATGACGGCCGCCATCGCGTTGGCTTGCGGGGCGGCCAACTGTCCGGAGGCGAACCCGTAAGTCTCGTTGAGCAGCATCATCACGCCGCCCACGGTAGCCGCACTGACCAGTGTGCCGAGGAACTTCCACGTCTCCTGCTTGCGGGGCGTGGTGCCCAGCCAGTAGCCTATCTTCAGGTCGGTGATGAACGAGCCGGCCATTGAGAGTGCCGTGCACACCACGCCACCCATTATGAGTGCAGCCACCATTCCGCCCGTTCCCTTCAGTCCTACGCCCACCATCACTACCGAGGCGAGGATGAGCGTCATCAGCGTCATTCCGCTCACGGGGTTGGAGCCCACGATGGCGATGGCATTGGCTGCCACGGTGGTGAAGAGGAAGGCGATGACGGCCGTCAGCACGATGGCCACCAGTGCGAACAGCAGGTTGCCGTCCATCACGCCCAGCCAGAAGAAGACGAACGTGATGAGGATGGTGAGGGCCGACGCGATGGCAATGAAGCGGAACGGCAGGTCGCGCTCGGTACGCAGAGCGCCCTGAGGACTCTGAGAACTCTGAGTGCTCTGAGAACTCGGAGAACTCTGAGAACTCGGAGTGCTCGGAGAATCCGGCTTCAGCCGCTTCACGGCTCCGATGATGATGTCCTTACTCTTGATGATGCCGATGATGCCGGCCATTGCGATGGCACCGATGCCGATAGACTTGCCGTAGGCCGTGAATATCTCGCCCGGCATCATATCGCCCACGGCCGTCGTGATGGCCGGGTTCCACTGGTTGAGCACCGTGTCGCTGAAGATGATGGCCATCCCCGGCACGACGAGCCACCAGATGAACAGCGAGCCGAGCGTGATGATCAGCGCATAGCGCAGGCCGATGATATAGCCCAGACCCAGCACGGCGGCTCCCGTGTTGCACTTGAACACCAGCTTGGCTTTCTCGGCGACGGTCTGTCCGAAGGGCAACAGGTACGACGTGACGTTCTCGTTCCACCAGCCGAAGGTGGCCACGATGAAGTCGTACAGTCCGCCCACCAGTCCGGCTATCAGCAGCGGCTTGGCCTGTGCACCACCTTTTGCGCCGCTTACCAACACCTGCGTGGTGGCCGTGGCCTCGGGGAAGGGGTACTTGCCGTGCATATCCGAGACGAAATACTTGCGGAAGGGGATGAGGAACAGGATGCCGATGATGCCGCCCAAGAGCGACGATATGAAGATGTTGACAAACGAGGCCGACATCTCGGGGTACTTGGCTTGCAGGATGTAGATGGCCGGCAGCGTGAAGATGGCACCGGCCACCACGGCACCCGAGCAGGCACCGATAGACTGGATGATGACGTTCTCGCCCAGTGCGCGGTTGCGCTTGGTGGCCGTCGACACGCCTACGGCGATGATGGCGATGGGGATGGCAGCCTCGAACACCTGACCCACCTTCAGTCCGAGATAGGCGGCAGCTGCTGAGAACACCATTGCCATAATAACGCCCCACGTCACCGACCACGCGTTCACTTCGGGAACGCTCTCGCCGGCCGGCATCAGCGGTTCATACTTCTCTCCTTCATTCAGCTCCCGGAACGCGTTCTCGGGCAGCTGCATTGTTTCCTTTTCTGCTTTCATTGTTATTGATGGGACTTATGGGACTTATAAGACTTATAAGACTTATGGGACTTATGAGACTTGTTCGACTTATGCGCTTTCCAGAATCTCTCCAGCCGGCGGGCTTCGCGCTTGGTGAGCCAGCACACGGCGCCGTGCTTCTGCTCAGCGAAGCCCGTGCGGCTCATCCGGCCACCGTCGAAGTGGCCCAGATCGGTGAAGTGCTTCCAGTCGGTGGTCTCGGCGAAGCCGAAGTTATGGGGCGTCACGCTGTAGATGTCGTACATCAGCACCCACTTGCGCTCGCCGATGCGCTTGAATACGTGGGGTGCCTCGCAGGCACCGTCCTCCGTGTCGTAGTATTGGTCGTCGTAGGTCCACGGTCCGTAGACGCTTGCCGACGTGGCCTGCTTGATGCCCGGCGTGCGCTCGTGCGAGCAGTACATCAGGTGGTAGACGCCGTCGGCGTAGGTGATGTCTCCGTCGATGGCCGAGATGCCTTCCTTAGGATACTCGAACAGCACCTGCGGCAGGGTCTCCAGCCGCGTGTAGTCGTCGCTGACGTAGCTGTAGTAGAGCTTGTTCATTGCCGTGCCGTAGCGCATCGTGTAGTAGATGACCAGCTTGTGCTTCTGGTAGTCGTAGGTCGTCTCGGGTGCCCACACGCAGCCCACCTCGCGCAGCGAGTCGCTCAGCTCGGTGAACTGTATGTTGGAGCGCTGCCAGTGAATCAGGTCGGCACTGCGCATCAGCACCAGTCCCTGATTGTTGCCCCAGCCATACCGCTCCCCGTCGCGCTCCCATTCCGTGGTGCGGTAGCCCTCGCGCTGGGCGTAGATATGCAGGTCGGTCATTGCAAGATAGAACAGCCCGTCGGGTCCGCGGAAGATGTGCGGGTCGCGGATGCCGCGCTGGCGGGCAATGGTGTCGCCGGCAATGACGGGCCGGTCGGCGTTGAGTGCCCGCCACGCATAGCCGTCGTAGCTGATGGCCATATGCAGCCCGTGGTCCTGATCCTTATGGTACACCATCAGGTAGGCCCCCATATCTTTCTCCTGTGGCGGCCGTTTCTGGGCGTGCGTCGGCCCCGCCAGTGCTACGATGAGCAGCAGTAGTAATGCACGTTTCATAGATGCTTGTCGTTGTTGAGTTCGGTCAAAGAATGATGCAAAGGTAGCAAAAAGTTAGGAGTTTTCGCTACTTTTTACTAATTTTGTAGCCGAAAGCAACAGATACTTAACAAACTGACCGATAATGAAGATGAATGTCAATGTCTTTAACCGCCGATGGCTGCTGCTCGTTGCTGTGCTGGCAGGCATTGCCGGCACCGCTGCCGCGCAGACGCTGACGGCCGATTTCGCCGCCGACGAGGCAGCCAGTACCTACTACGAGCAGGGATGGGACTCGCAGGATGAGGCCGCCACGTGGACCTACGATGCCGCCACGGGCCGTCCCACGTGGACACTGGCCGCCAAGCCTGCCTTTGCGGGCTCCTCGTATAAGGAGCCTTTCAGCACCATTGAGCCCCAGAGCCGCACCTCGCTCAGCATTGCTTACAGTATGACCGATAAGGACGAGACGGCCACGTCGCCCGTCGTTACCGTCTTGCCGGGCAGCAGTGTGGAGTATTACGTGTGCGTCTATGCCATCTGGTACATCTATGCCGACCTGAAGTTCTTCGTCACCGACGTGGCCTCGGGCCAGCAGACGCAGCTGTCCAGCGTCTTCGCGTGGGCGCAGAACGAGGGTTTCGACGGTCCCAACTGGGTGAAGTTCTCCTTCCCGCTGAGCGAGTACGAGGGGCGGCAGGTGCGCTTCGCGTTCCAATATAAGGGCAACGGCGGCGAGAATGTCTACATCGACGGCTTCCGCGTGAAGCAGCGCGACCTCTCGGCCGACGCCACCGTCCACGTGGCCGTGGGCAAAGAAGTCCACTTCCGCGACCTCTCCAGCGGCTCGCCCACCCGCTGGCTGTGGGAGTTCGAGGGCGGCACGCCGGCCACCTCTACCGAGCAGCATCCCACCGTCACCTACGCCCAGACGGGCACCTACGGCGTGAAGCTGACCGTCAGCAACGATGCCGGCGAGCATACGGCCACGCGGGCGGGCTATGTCGTCGTGCAGGCCGAGGCTCCCATCGCCCTCATCGGGGCACCGACCGAGGGCTATCTCTCGCCCTTCGCCCTGCGCTTTGTCCCGACGGACGTGCCCGTGCAGTTCCACGACCTGTCGTCGGGCAATCCCACGGCGTGGAGCTGGACGTTCGAGGGCGGCACGCCGGCCACCTCTGCCGAGCAGCATCCCACCGTCACCTATGCCGAGGCGGGCACCTATGGGCTGACGCTCGACGTCAGCAATGATGCCGGAACGGCGCACGACTTCCTGCAGAATGCCATTCAGGCCGGCGGCCAGCAGTATGTGTGGAACATCGAGCCCGAGGAGATTGACGGTCTCAGCGGCCTCTCGCTGGGCAGCTACGGCTATTATGCCGGCACCAACGGCCTGCTGATCGACCGCTTTGCCGAGCGGTTCGACGCACCGCTGGCCGAGGTGAAAATCGACGCCGTGCAGGTTTACTTCAACACCACGACCACCGACCAGCCCTTCGAGCAGATTACCGTCAGCCTCTGCGCTGCCGATGCCAACGGGCTGCCGGGCCAGCAACTGGCCACGGCCAGCGTGCGGGCCGGCGACCTGCAGTACGACGCGCAGAACGTGGTGCCCACCGACTTCACCTTTGCCACGCCCGTCCGCACTGCGGAGGCTTTCTTCGTAGTGATTGACGGAATGTGCCAGAACACCGAGGGCGACCTCATCTCCATCCTCTGCGTGCGCCGCGACGACGGCCAGCCTACCACCACCTACCACTATCTGAGCGACGAGGGCAAGTGGTATCTCAACAGCGACGACCCCGTGTCGATGGCCGTCACGCCGCGGCTGAAGTATGTCACGGCCGACGATGACGAGCCCCAAGAGCCCACCGGCATCAGCACCGCCACGGCTGCACAGGCTGCCGCCGAGGCCGTCTACGACATTCAGGGCCGGCGACTGAGCGGCTTGCAGCGCGGAATGAACATCGTCCGGATGGCCGACGGCCGCGTCCGTAAGGTGATGCGGCGATAGGAAGACGGTAGTCATCGCCTACGAAAAGAAGCTATCCTTGCACTGGCTTTCAGCCATTACGGTGCAAGGATAGCTTCTTTTTGTTGTGTTTCACGCCTTTGGAAGTGTTTCTCCGCAGGCCGGGGAGCGATGCTCCGCGGCCTGCGGAGTCTTGCTTCTCAGCCTGCGGAGCATCGCTCCCGAGGCTCGGGAACACTGCAATAGCGGTCGCTGAGGGGCGGAAAGTGCCCGTAACGCCCGTCAGGACAGGCAAGCGCCGATGCGACGCAGTGCCTCGTCGAGCTGACTGCGCGGGCAGGCCAGATTGAGGCGGATGAATCCCTCGCCCGTCTGGCGGCCATAGAGCGTGCCGCTGCTCACCTGCACGTGGGCCTCGTGAAGCAGCCGCTCGGTCAGCTCGTCAGACGAACAGCCCAGCGCACGGATGTCGACCCACGCCAGATAGGTGCCCTCGAGCGGTGCCACGCGCAGCTCGGGATGCTCCTCGCTCACCCAGCTGCACAGCCGCTGATAGTTGCCGAAGAGGTACTGGTTGAGCGCGTCGAGCCAGTCCTCGCTCTCGTTGTAGGCTGCCTTCAGTGCTTCAGGGCCGAAGGGATTGACGTCGCACACCTCGTTGATGTTGATGGCGCGGTTGATGCGGCGGCGCATTGCGGGGTCGTCGCAGATGATGTTGGCAATCTGCAGACCAGCCGTGTTGAACGACTTGGAGGGCGAGTTGAGGATGACGCTGTTGCGGCGGCAGGCCTCGCTGACGGTAGCAAAGGGCTGGAACGTGTGGCCGGGCATCACCAGCTCGCAGTGAATCTCGTCGCTGACGACGCGCACCCCGTTCTGGATGCACAGCTCGTTGACGCGCTCCAGCTCGTCGCGCGTCCAGAGACGTCCTGTCGGGTTGTGCGGGTTGCACAGCAGCAGTATGGTAGACTTCTCCTCAGCCAGCTTGGCCTCGAGGTCAGTCCAGTCTATCTCCCACCGGCCGTCCACCTCGCGCAGCGGGCTCTCCAGTGCGATGCAGCCGTTGTTCTTGATGCTCGAATAGAAGCAGTTGTACACGGGCGACATAATGACCACCTGCTCGCCCGGCATAGCCAGTGCCTTAATGGCGCACGACACGGCCGGCACCACGCCCGTGGTGTAGAGAATGCTCTGGCGGTCGATGGTCCAGTGGTGGCGGCGACTGAACCACGAGATGATGGCCTCGTAGTAGGATTCGTCTACCAGTGTGTAGCCATACACGCCGTGGCGGGCGCGCCGCTCTACGGCCTGCTGGATGGCCGGTGCCACGCAGAAGTCCATATCGGCCACCCACATCGGGATGATGTCCTCCTCCTCAGCCTCGTCCCACTTGTAGCAGTGCGTGCCGCGACGTACAATGGGGTTGAACTGGGCCCCAGCCTCATCCGAAGGGAAGAACCCACCCCCATCCCCTCCCGAAGGGAGGGGCGTTTGGTTTGTATCGTTTGTCTTCATTGTCATTATGTTATTTTTATCATTATACTATTGTTGTCATTACACAATTATTATCATTATACTATTATTGTTTATTTTTAAAGCTAACCAAACTCCCCTCCCTTCGGGAGGGGTTGGGGGTGGGTTATACTATCGTTGTTTATTAGAGCTAACCAAGCTCCCCTCCCTTCGGGAGGGGTTGGGGGTGGGTTTTTCCCTTCGGGAGGGGTTGGGGGTGGGTTTCCGGGGTGGGCTTCAGGCGCGTGTCTCAATTACGCAGTCATTGGGCTGGCGCACATTCTCGTCGAGCGTGATGGAGCCGATGCTGTCGGCCGTGATGTGACCGCTGGTGGGATTCTTGATGTTCTCGATATGCCCGCGGATGTCAGCCTCAACGGTAGAATACTCGAACACGCGGTCGCAGAGCGGGTCGAAGGTGCAGTTCTCCAAAATGAGGTTCTGCGTGTAGCAAAGCAACTGCTCGCCCGCCAAGTGGCAGTTGACCAGCCGCACGTTCTTAGAGTGCCACGCCAGATACTCGCCGTCGAGCGTCGAGTCGTAGATGGTCACGTTCTCGCACTCCCAAAACGAGTCTTTAGTCAGTATGTCGGCGTTGTGCACCTCCACGTTCTTGCAGTATTGGAACACGTATTTCGAGTCACTCTTCAAGCCGTCCACGTAGATGTTCTCGGAGAACATAAAGGGGTAGGTGCCGCCGTGCAGCGTGACGTTCTTGATGCGCACGTTCTTGCAGCGCCAGAACGTCTCGTCGGCATCGGTGATGACCACGTTCTCCAGCTCCACGCCGTCCATCTCGCGGAAGAACTTGGGGCCGTCGATGCGCGAGTTGCGCATCACGAGGTCGTTGGTATACCAGATGGCCGAGCGCGAGCCCAGCGCGAAGTAGCAGTCTTCGATGCGTGCGCCGTCGACGTGCCACCACGGGTACTTACCATAGAAGCGGCACTTCTGCGCCTCGATGTTGCGACACTGCATGATGCCGCTCTCGCCGTCGGTGATGGTCACGTTCTCCAGTCGTGTGTCTTCGATGGTGAACAGCGGGCGCTCACCACCGAACTCTTTGTCTTTAATCAGTTTCATTTGTTGTGTATTGCAATGATGGTTCTTGTTTCTTCAGTAGGAATGCAAAGTTAATGCCAAAATCCCAAACCGCCAATAGCATTAGCATTTTTTAGGGAAATCAACCTAATCAGAGCCAGAAAATTTGGACGTTTACGGAATAATCCCTATCTTTGCAGCGATGTCGGGAAGCTCAGTGGAGCCGAACGGCTGACTTTTGAGAAAATAAAAAGGACGTTTACGGACGTTGTCTTTCACTCGCAAATCTCGCAAGTTTGCTACTGACAGGAAAGATACGGCTGCGATGAACGTCCACTTTAGGCATTATGTTATGTGCGTAGTGTGCCTGCAGCGTGGCACACACGCGCCATAATATGGCGTTTGACGTGGGCTACTGAAGCAGTTTTCTTCCTGTAAAGGCGATGCGAGAGCCTGCGAGTGGAGAGAACACAAGTACAGGCACCCACGTCTTCCATTTCTACAAACCGCCGAATCCGGGGCGCTTATAGGCGACAAAAGCGAACTAACCAAAATGAAAAGACTTGTTTTCAACTGGCTCACCCTGCTGCTGATGGTATTCATCGCAGCATCATTCACAGCCTGTGGGGGCGATGACGGCGACGACCCGCGGCCCGTCAGTCCTCCCTCGACCGGCGGCGATGGCAGCGGCAGCAGCACCATCAAGCCTACCGACGACGTGGCCGACCCCGAGGGCACCGTATCCATCTCGATGCGCAATGCCAACAACGGCAAAACCTATCTCGGCGATTACATCTACATTGACAACGGCGACAACTTTACGGGCAGCTCGGCGCGCTTCGTGTCGCTTGGTGCGATGAAGGGGCTGGGCAATGTGGCCAAGATTCCGGTGGCGGGCTGGGCCGAGAAGGTGTCGTGCACGCCCGGCAACGGCTATGTGTTCTACGAGATGAACAGCAACACCTACTATCGCGCCTACGTGACGGCCTACACCACCAACGTGGCCAACGAGGTCATCGGCGCCGAGGTGAAGTATCAGAGGCCCTTCAAAGGCATTGACGAAGCCCTGCAGCCGGAGAAGACCACGCTGGATATGTCGGGCAACGGCGACCATCAAACCATCAAGATGCTCAACCAGACCATCATCCCCTACACCGTCGCAGCATCAAAGGACTGGCTGTACGCCCAGCCCTACCTGAACCAACTGACGGTCTACGCCGACCCCTCTACCACGGTAGGCACCGAGGAGGCCACGCTGACGCTGACCACGCTCTACGGGAAGAAAACGGAACTGAAAGTGACGCGGACACTCCCCCCCGAAGTTTCCTTCGAGCAGAGTAGCCTCTCCATTGACAGAGGTGGTGGGGATGCCGCATTTCTTGTTCACTCGAATGCTGATCCCGCCAGCCTCGACTTCTCGGCCAGTGATGACTGGGTGTCGCTGGAGGCGAGGTATTTCAGTGCATCGGGCAAATACTTCCAGTTGTACGCCACTGCCCAGAAAAACCGGATGGCGCAGGAGCGCACCGCCCGCATCGACGTGAAGATGAAGAACGGCACCCTGCTGGCCAGCGCCGAGGTGAAGCAGGCGGCAGGCGAAGCGCAGACGATAGATGGGACGCGCGTGAAGTCGGCGGGCAAGATAGGCTTCGACCGAGCCGGCGGCGGCTATGTATTTACGATGAACGACGTTACCACCGACAAGGCCGCGTCGTCGGCCTCGTGGTGCACGGTGCAGCAGAACGGCAGTCAGCTGATTGTCAGCGCTACCCCCACCACCGTCGACCGCCAGTGCACCATCAAGTTCAGCAAGAGCGGGCTGACGCTCGAGGTGCTGCAATCCAAGTACGTACCGGGCGAGGACTACAACGAGGGCGGACTGACGGGCACCGTGGCCTGCATTGATGCCTATGGCACGCGATTCATCTGCCGCTACGTGGGCGAGGCCAAATGGTCGATGCAACAGGAAATAACGGGCACTACCGATGAATATGACGGCCGTATCAACACCGACATCATCCGCCAGAAAGCCGGATACGAGTTCACTTATCCCGCCTTTGGCCTCTGCACCGCACTGGGCGACGGCTGGTACCTGCCTTCCTACGAGGAGGGCGGCCATCTGTACTACAACCGTATTGCCAGTAGCGGATGGACATCGACCGAAGGTTCCAGCTATGGTGGCCGTGACGAAGCCAACGTATTCGGCTCCGGCTGGCGAAACAAAACGGAGACACACAGCGTCTATGCCGCCCACCGCTTCTAATCGCTTGCGATAATTAGGAATCGTACCGGCATTAGCGGGCTGAAAGCAGTCCCTGCCACACGATGACGGTCTCACGACCGAAAAGCCGCCACATTTCGCTCCGTCCCCATTCCGCTGACATCAGCGGATGGGGGCGGAGCTTTTAAATGGCTCCACAACTGCCTGCTGTCAAGACAAATGCCAATGCAGTGATGAAGTCAACCAGAGGGATGGGAATGCATTAATTATCACAAAAACAGTGTAAAAATGCAGTCTATTTGCACCAATGGGCAGAAAAGGGAGCGTGCGCTGCATTTTTATTCCGAAACATTTTGTATTCTCGCTAAAGTTTGCGAACTTTGCAAGCAGATTTGATTTTAGATAACACAACTTTATGGCAGAACAATTAGAAGTGAAAGAGCTGGACCACGTGGTGGTTCGCTTCTCGGGTGATTCCGGCGACGGTATGCAGCTGGCCGGCAACATCTTCTCTACGGTCAGTGCCACCGTGGGCAACGGCATCTCTACATTCCCCGACTACCCCGCAGACATCCGGGCTCCGCAAGGCTCACTGACGGGCGTCAGCGGATTTCAGGTGCACATTGGTGCCGGCCGCGTGTACACACCGGGCGACCAGTGCGACGTGCTGGTGGCAATGAATGCTGCCGCGCTGAAGACACAGCTGAAGTATGCCAAGCCGCAGGCTACCATCATCATCGACACCAATTCGTTCGGACCGAACGACCTGAAGAAGGCGCAGTTCCAGACTGACGACTATCTGGGCGAGCTGGGTGTTGACCCCGACCGCGTCATCCAGTGCCCACTGACACAGATGGTGAAAGACTGTCTGGCAGACTCGGGCCTCGACAACAAGTCTGTCCTGAAGTGCCGCAATATGTTTGCTCTCGGACTGGTGTGCTGGCTGTTCAACCGCGATCTGGAGCTGGTGAACAACTTCCTGCGCGAGAAGTTCGCTAAGAAACCTGCCATTGCAGAGAATAACATCAAAGTGGTGCAGGCTGGCTATGACTACGGCCACAACACCCACTCGAGCGTGCCCGCCACCTATCGCATTGAGTCGAAGGAGAAAGTGGCAGGACGCTATATGGACATCACCGGCAATAAGGCCACGGCCTATGGGCTGATTGCTGCCGCTGAGCGCGCAGGGCTGCGCCTCTTCCTCGGCAGCTATCCCATCACGCCGGCCACCGACATCCTGCACGAGCTGTCGAAGCATAAGTCGTGCGGAGTCATCACCGTGCAGTGCGAGGACGAAATCAGCGGTGCAGCCTCGGCCGTGGGTGCTGCGTTTGCTGGTGCGCTGGCCGCCACCAGTACCTCGGGACCCGGCATCTGCCTGAAGAGCGAGGCCCTCAATCTGGCCGTCATCGACGAGCTGCCGCTCGTGGTCATCGACGTGCAACGCGGCGGTCCCTCCACGGGTCTGCCCACCAAGAGCGAGCAGACCGACCTGCTGCAGGTGCTCTACGGTCGCAATGGCGAGAGCCCGATGCCCGTCATCGCCGCCCTCAGTCCTACCGACTGTTTCGATGCTGCCTACGAGGCCGCCAAGATAGCGCTGGAGCACCTGACGCCCGTCGTCCTGCTTACCGATGCTTTCATCGCCAACGGCTCCAGTGCGTGGAAACTGCCGGTGCTAAGCGAGCTGCCTGCCATACAGCCGCACTACGTAACGCCGGAGCAGAAGGACAACTACACGCCTTACGAGCGCGACGAGGAGACGAAGGTGCGCTACTGGGCCATCCCCGGGCAAGAGGGTTATACCCATATCCTCGGCGGACTGGAGAAGGACGGCCGCACCGGTGCCATCTCTACCGACCCCGAGAATCACGACCAGATGTGCCGCCTGCGTGCCGAGAAGGTGGCTCGCATCCCTGTGCCCGACTTGCAGGTGCAGGGCGATGCCGATGATGCTGACCTGCTCATCGTGGGCTTCGGCAGTACCTACGGCCATCTCTATTCGGCTATGGATGAGCTGCGCAGCCGCGGTCACAAAGTGGCACTGGCGCAGTTCCGTCACATTAATCCGCTGCCCAAGAACACGGCCGACGTCCTGCTGAAGTACAAGCAAGTGGTCGTAGCCGAGCAGAATCTCGGTCAGCTGGCCGCCTATCTGCGTTCGAAGGTCGACGGCTTTACGCCTGTGCAGTACAACGAAGTGAAGGGACAGCCTTTCGTGGTTTCCGAACTTGTGAAAGCTGTAGCCCCCCTCCTTGCCTCCCCCGAGGGGGAGGAATAGTTACCTTTTGCGGTGGCATACGATTACCAGACGGCCGACCCCATCCTGTATGGAATCCTGAAGGGCTATGCAAAGGAGAACCGACAGCACCCGACCGAGGCAGAGTCTGTGTTGTGGCAATGCCTGAAAGGCCGTGGGTTAGGCGTGAGTTTCAAGCGACAGCACGTCATCGGTGAGTATATTGCAGACTTTGTCTGTATAGCTTCAAGGCTGATTATAGAATTAGACGGAGGCTATCACCAGTTGTCAGAGCAGCAGACCAGTGACGAAGCACGTCAGCAATGGTTGGAGTCGCAGGGCTTCGCGGTAATCCGGTTCACCAACGAAGAGGTAATGGGAGATATTGAGCACGTAATAGAGACAATAGAGCAACATTTATAAAAGAACAAACAGTAACAAGATTATGATAGCAAATACCGACAGCAAAACGATGATTCCCTCCCCCTCGGGGGAGGAAAGGTGGGGGGCCTCCGACTACAAGAAAGGACAGCCGCGGTGGTGTCCCGGCTGCGGTGACCACTTCTTCCTCGCCTCACTGCATAAGGCAATGGCCGAGGTGGGCGTGGCTCCGCACAAAATGGCCGTCATCTCGGGTATCGGATGCTCCAGCCGACTGCCATACTACGTCAACACGTATGCGATGCAGACCATCCACGGTCGCGCCGCTGCCATCGCCACGGGTGCTAAGGTGGCTAACCCCGACCTCTGTGTGTGGCAGGTGAGCGGCGACGGCGACGGACTGGCCATCGGCGGCAACCACTTCATTCACGCGATGCGCCGTAACATCGACCTCAATATGATTCTGCTCAACAACCGCATCTACGGCCTGACCAAAGGACAGTACAGCCCCACCAGTCCCCGCGGCTTCGTCTCGAAGTCGAGCCCTTATGGCACGGTGGAGGATCCTTTCCGCCCGGCAGAGCTCTGCTTCGGTGCGCGCGGTCATTTCTTCGCTCGCAGCGTAGCCACCGATGCGGCCGAGACACAGGCCATCCTCAAAGCGGCCTATCTGCATAAGGGTGCCTCGGTATGCGAGATTCTGCAGAACTGCGTCATCTTCAACAATGGCTGCTATGACCCCGTCTACACGAAAGAGGGACGCTCGAAGAACGCCATCTACGTGCGCCACGGCGAGAAGCTGGTGTTCGGTCCCAACTCGGAGTATGGCCTCGTGCAGGAGGGATTTGGCCTGAAGGTGGTGGAAATCGGTAAGGACGGCTATACGCTCGACGACGTGCTCGTCCACGATGCCCACTGCGAGGACAACACGCTGCAACTGAAGCTGGCGATGATGTCCAACGAAGACGGCTTCCCCATAGCCCTCGGTGTCATCCGCGACGTGGAGGCTCCCACCTACGATGCTGCCGTGCATCAGCAGCTGGCCGAGGTCTCGGCGCAGAAGAAGTACCACAGCTTCGCTGAACTGCTGGAAACCAATGATACGTGGGAGGTGAAGTAAAAGCAGCTTTCCTCGACTTTCCGTAACTTGGCAGGCAGAATGAATCTTGACGGCAAGCGAAACGGTGCCCGCGTAGGTGAGATAGACTTCATCAAATGCGTGATGATTCTGCTGATGATCGCGTTCCATATCGTGTACATCGGCGATACTTATCCGGCGGCCAAGCGGTTGGTGTATACCTTCCATATGCCGGCATTCCTCCTTATCTCGGGCTATCTGATGAATGTCGGCAAGCAACCGCGGCAGTTCCTGCGGTCGATGCTGTGGCTCTTCGTTCCCTATGTGGTGATGGAGCTGGCCTATACGTTGATGGCCGCCGTGCTGCCCATCCGTGAGCACATCGACCAGCTGACGGTCGGCGTTGTCGTGCGCAATCTGCTGCTCACGCCCATCGGTCCCTACTGGTATCTGCATACATTGCTGCTCTGCGGCCTTTGTTACTACGTCGTAGCCAGTCTGCCACGGCTCTATCCACCGATAAAGGCAGCCCTATTGGCGGTGATTTACGCCCTCTTGGGTGAGGCTTTTGGCCTCTTGTCTACCTCTTGTGCGTTCTATTTCCTCGCTGGTGCCGTTGTCCGGCAGTCAGGGCATACGCTGCTTGGCGTCATCCGCCCGTCGCTCTGGGCCGCCCTGCCGCTGGTGGTGCTGGCCTTCTTTCCTTCGCAACACGACAAAGCGATGCCGGGTGGCATCGCTATTGTTTGGTGTGCAATGAGCCTTTCGGCCGCATTCTATGCTTTGTTGAAAGACGGTATGGTGCGCGACGGGGCACTGCTCATTGGTCGCCATACGCTGCTGCTGTTGCTCTTCTCGCCCATCTTCACCGCGC
Organism: Prevotella sp.; assembly: GCA_017476785.1. GTDB lineage: Bacteria > Bacteroidota > Bacteroidia > Bacteroidales > Bacteroidaceae > Prevotella. The sequence continues at coordinate 97,360 of JAFUZD010000069.1, forward strand.
TGGCTCGTCTGTACCAGCCATTGCTGGTCGGCCGGCTCGACCCTTCAGGCATCGTTTTCCTGTCTGTCACGCTGTTGTTAGCTGTCGGTGGCAGCCTGCTCATCGGTCTCTTGCTCGATGTCCTCGGCCTCTCACGCTGGCTTTTCGGTCGCCGCTGTCTCTTGTCGGCGGGCGTAAGCTAAAAGATGCCTATTCCACCGTCATCCATTCATCTTCTTCGGTGGGATCAATGTGCCCCTCGGGGTCAGGGTCGGCGTTGGGGCCGATGATGGTGTTGGGGTCGGGGCGGTAGGCCTCGGGGTTGTGCAGCAGCATCTGCTGCGTTTGGGTGAGGACGGTCTCGAAGGCCGTGATGAGCTCGCCGTTGCCTACGGTGAGGGTGCGCTGTATGTCGCTGCCCTCCCACTTGACGTTGCCCGTGAAGTTGACGGTGAGGCTCTCGGCACCACCGCCCACGGGCGGGTCGTAGTTGGCCGGTGCGGCGTGGAAGCTGACCTTGCGGACGGCCAGTGCCTGCTGGAACCGCTGGTACTGGGCGGTGGTGAGGGTCTCGTCGGCCGTGACGAAGTCGACCACGCCGTCGCCGCTGTCGTAGCCGTAGTGCACGTAGACGCGCGAGCTGTGGGGCGTGATGATGACCGAGTACTGCCACGCGTATTCTGGTGGCAAGGAGCCGTTGTCGCAGCAGTAGGTAAACTGCGTGGCACTCTTCATCTGCTGTAGGGTCAGCTGCTTGCGGCCGATGGCGGTGTTGGAATGGCTGTGGGAGCCGCTGTTGCTGTGTTGTTGCAGGGCTTGCCCTATCTTTTGGCGGCGCAGTTTCTGCTGTATCTGGTTCAGCTGGTGGCTGTTGTTGCCCGTCTGCTGGGCACTGGCGGCTGTCGGGATGACGAGCAGGGCGGCCAGCAGGATGTGTACGAGATGTCTGTTCATTGTTTTCTGTTTGGTCTTAATGAGAATGAATGTTGGTTGCAAAGATACGAAAAAAGTCGCACAGCCATCGGGGCGTGCGACTTTTTTTATGTTATCGCGGTTATGCCTGCTTCTATGCTTCGGCAGCCTCGCTCTCGCGGATGGTCTTCTTCATTACGAGGAAGGCCGTGGGTGCTGCAATGAAGATAGACGACAGCGTGCCGAACACGACGCCGAGAATCATTGCGAAGGAGAACGAGCGGATGCTGTCACCACCGAGGATGAAGATACAGAGCAGCACGATGAGCGTCGTCACCGACGTATTGATGGTACGAGCCAGCGTCTGGTTCAGCGAGTCGTTGAACAGCGTCTGGTGGTCGCGCTTGCTGTACAGCTGGAAGTTCTCACGGATACGGTCGAACACCACCACCTTATCGTTGATAGAGTAGCCAATCACGGTCAGGATGGCACCGATAAACGTCTGGTCAATCTCGAGCGACATCGGCAGGATGCCCCAGAAGATGGAGTAGCAGCCGATGACAACCAGTGCATCGAGTGCGAGTGCAACGGTAGAACCTACGGAGTAGGCCACGTCGCGGAAGCGCAGCAGGATGTAGAGGAAGATGGCGACAAGAGCGATGATGACGCTGATGATAGCACCGTAGGTGATGTCCTTTGCCACCGACGGGCCCACCTTTGCCGAACTGATAATGGAGCCGCCCTGACGCACATCGGGGTTCTTGAAGGCCTCGACGCTCGACTGGCTGACGAGCTTGGCATTCTTCAGTGCCGTGTAGAGGATGGTCTCAGCCTGATCGTCGACAGCAGGATTGTTGGACTCGATGTCCCAGTTGGTCGACACACGCACAGTCTTGCCGTCGGTACCGAGGGCAATCACGCTGGTGTTGGCTTCCTGACCCTTATTCTCGCCCATCGTGTTGACGAAGGCACCAGCCAATACTTGGCGTACCTCCTCGACAGGTGTCTCCTTATCCAGTGTCACTACATAGTTGCGGCCACCGGTGAAGTCGATGCTCTGGCTCAGTCCGCGAACAGCGAATGAGATGCAGAAGATGATGGCAGCAATGCCCCAGATGGTGTACGACTTCTTGTACATACCCATAAAGTTGAACTTCGTGTTCTGCATCAGGTTCTTCGAGTAGGCCGTGGCGAAGGTGAGGTTGAGCCACTTGTCTTTCTTCAGACGGTTCTCATAGACCAAACGGGTGAGGAACACAGCGGTGAAGAACGAGCAGAAGATACCGATGATCCACGTGGTGGCGAAGCCCTTGACAGGACCCGTACCGAAGAAGAGGAGGATGAAACCGGTAATCAGCGACGTGAAGTTAGAGTCGAAGATGGCCGAGAAAGCGTTGGAGTATCCCTTTTGGAGGGCTTCCTTCACGCTCAGTCCGCGGCGCAGCTCTTCCTTTGTACGCTCATAAATCAGCACGTTGGCGTCGACGGCCGTTCCCAGCGTCAGCACGATACCGGCAATACCGGGCATCGTCAGTGCGGCTTGGAACGAGGTCAAGATACCCAGCGTGAAGAAGAGGTTGGCCAGCAACGCTGTGTCGGCCAGCAGACCGGGAATCCAGCCATAGAGCAGAATCATATAAGCCATCAGCAAGACGAAAGCAACGGCGAACGAGAGGATACCCTGACGGATAGACTGTGCACCGAGCGACGGACCTACCACCTCTTCCTGTACGATGCGGGTAGGAGCCGGCATCTTACCAGAGTTGAGCGTGTTGGCAAGGTCTTTCGTGTCTTCGATGGAGAAGTTACCGGTAATCTGCGAGTTGCCGCCGTCGATTTCTACGAGTACGCGCGGAGCGCTGTATACGGCGTCGTCGAGCACGATGGCCACGGCCTTACCGATGTTCATCTTCGTTATCTGTGCCCAGCGGCGTGCACCGTCGCTGTTCATCTGCATCGAAACGTCCGGACGTCCGTTCTGGTCGAATCCGTCCTTAGCACTGACGATGACATCGCCCTCCATCGGAGCGCGTCCGTTGGGCTCGGTCACCTTAATGGCGTGCAGTTCGTAGAAGTCGCCCTTCGTGCCCTCGCCGAAGTCAGCCGGCTTGGCACTCCAGAGCAGTTTGAGGTCAGACGGCAGCACCTGCTGTGCAATGTCGGAATAGATGACCTTATTGACCTCAGCCGTGTCGTGCGCCATAGCATAGCCCACAACGCTGAGGCTCTGGCCACCCGTGAGTTGCAGCACTGACAGCAGCGGGTTCTGCTTCTTGGCCGTAGCCACCGCTTGGGCATCGGCGGCCTTCTCGCTCTTCTTGTTCAGCTTGGCAGCCAGACTGTTGTCGGCAGCTGCGTTGGTAGCAGCAGAATCGGTCTTCACCGTGTCGGCAGCAGCCACCTCCTCAGCGTCGCCGCCCGTAGCGGCATACTTCGCATTGAGCTGGCGCAGCAGCGGCGCAACTTCCTGACTGTTGTACGTCTCCCAGAACTCCAGATTGGCGCTTCCCTGCAACAGCTTGCGCACACGCTCGGGCTCTTTGATACCCGGCATCTCGACCATAATACGGCCGCTCTGGCCTTCGAGCTTCTGAATGTTAGGCTGAACAACGCCGAACTTGTCGATACGGTTGCGAACCACGTTGAACGAGTTATCCACGGCCGACTGTACCTCGGTGCGCAGTGCGCGCTCTACCTCGGCATCGGTCGACTGTGTACCCACCTTATCTTTCATCTGCTGCGTGGCGAACACTTCAGCCAGACGATGACCCGGTGCATTCTGCTTGTAATACTTAATGAACAGAGAGATAAAGTCACTCTGGCTCGTCTCTTCCTCTTGCTTGGCCTGTTCCATCGACTTCTTGTAGGCGGGATCCTGCTTGTGGTCGGCCAGCACGTCAACAACGTCGGGCACCGAAACCTCAAGAATCACATTCATACCGCCCTTCAGGTCGAGGCCGAGGCCGATTTCCATCTCGCGGCACTGCTTGAACGAATAGATTCCGCAGTACACCTTCTCGTTCATAATCGAGTCGAGGTATGCCTGCCCGGCCTCTTCGCCCATTGCGGCGGCCTTACTTTCGTAGTGGCGCGTCACAAACGAAAAGGACAGGTAGAATATACACACGAGCGTCAGAACAAGTGCGATAAACTTTACAATTCCTTTGTTTTGCATCTTTGTTGATATTGTTATTAATTTATTACTTTTCGATTTTAGCTTGCAAATATAGCTATTTTTTTACACTTTGGAAAATTTATTGCCGATTTTCATTCATTTTTTAAGGTTTATGCGCGATTTTTAGCCAGCAGATGGCGGGATAATGGTCACTGAAGTCTATTTCATTATCTATCTTGCAGTTATAGGGCTTGATGTCTGGCGAGCAGAAAATATGGTCGATTCTGAAATTGAATCCTTTGCGGTTATAGGACAGTCCGGCTCCGCGTCCGGCGGCGGCAAAGCAGTCGGTCAGCCCCTGTGCGATGCGGTAGCGGGCATAGGAGAGGGGCGTGTCGTTGAAGTCGCCGCACACCAGCATCGGATAGTGGCTGTGGGCTTCGATGTAGCGGTGCACGGCATCGGCCTGCCGTGCACGTATCTGGGCGTTCTCGGCCAGCTTGGTGAGCAGTCGCTTCGACTCGATGCGTGCCGTGTCGCGCCCCATCTCGCCCTTCAGCATCTCCTTATACAGCTTGCGGTCGCTCACGGAGAGATGGTTGCTCTCCAGATGGTTGTTGATGACGATGAGCGTGTCGCCGTTGCCGATGTCGAGGAAGTAGGCCACACTGCCGTTGGCCAGCGACTCGTATTCGATGCGCTCGCGGCGCAGGATAGGGAAGCGCGTGTGGATACCCACGCCGTTGAAGGTCTTGGACTTGGAGCGGTTGATGCGGATGGTGTCGTTATAGGGGAACACTTTCTCGTAGAACTGCATCGTGCGCCGCCACGTGTCGCAGTCTTCCTGCAGGCATACGATGTCGGGCTGTTCGTCTTTCAGGTAACCGAGAATCTGCTCGAAGGCGTCCTTATAGCGCGGGTCGCCGGTGTACTGCTCCACGTTGTAGCTGATGAGTTTGACGGCATCGGGCGGTGCTTCTCTCGGTAGGTTGAGCGGTATATATATAGAAATAGGTACGTAGGCCAGCAGATAGCCGCCGATGGGAATCCACATCTTATTCCACTTGAATACAATCCAGAAGAACAGGAAGGCGAGATTGATGAGCAGGAAGACGGGGAAAATCATTCCGGCACAGGCCAGATAGGGGTGGTCCAGCGGGTGGAGCCGGTAGGAAAACCCCGCAGCCAGCATAATGAGTACCGTGGCGATGTTGGCCCCGGCAATCATCTGGATAGTCAGTTTCTTGAGTTGCTTAATCATTGCTTGCTCTGGTCGAAGAGCCGTTTCTTCTCCTCTTTCGTCAGGCTGTCGTAGCCGCTCTTGCGTATCTTGTCGAGTATGGCGTCTATCTCTTCTTGGTTCTTGCGCTTGCGGGCGTTATACTCGGCGTCGGTCTCGCGGCGCGGGTCGGTGTGCGGGGGCTGCTGGCGGGTGTTCTTGCGCTGGTCGAAGCTGCGTTTCAGATTGTCGAAGAACTCCTGCCCGCGGCTACGGCCGAAGTTGGCATTGCTGCCCGGATGGCTGTTCCAGTAGCGTATCATCAGGAAGCCGAAGAGCATTCCGCCCAGATGCGCCGTGTGAGCCACGCCGTCGCCCGGTCCCTGCAGTGCCGAGAACAGCTCGATGGCGATGTAGCCCACCACCAGCCACTTGGCCTTAATGGGGAAGGGGAAGGGAATGATGAACAGCCGCTCGTTGGGGAATATCATACCGAAGGCCAGCAGGATGGCATAGATGGAACCCGAGGCACCAATGGTAGTCCACGTGTTGAGTGCTTCGCCATACTGCCTGCCCAGCTGTATTATCTGTCCGAGGCCAATCTCTACCGCTTGGTTCACCGAGGTATAGAACGACACAAACTGGGCAATCTCCTGTATCAGACCGGCTCCGATGCCACACGAAATGTAATAAAAAAGGAATTTGCGCGGTCCCCATACCCGTTCGATGACCTGACCGAACATCCACAGGCCGAACATATTGAAAAACAGATGCGTGAATCCGCCGTGCAGGAACAGATACGTGACAAACTGGTAGAGGTGGAAGTCGTTGGCAAGAAAGAAGTGGAGGCCGCCGATGGCGTTGAGGTCGAAGCCCCGAAGCTCCAGCACCCATCCGGCCAGAAATGCCAATACATTGATGATAAGCAGATTCTTGGTGATGTTCGGCAGATTATACATTGTCGGTTATTCTCTTGTTTGTTGATTTATAAGTGATCACGCTTTTAGTGCCGCAAAATTACGAAAAATATCTGTTTTCGGGCATAAAAACGGCATTCTATCAACTATTTTTCAGTTAAAATCTCACTTTTTTCATTTTTTTGTTTGTTTTCTGAATTGTTTGCCCTATATTTGCGAAAGAAATTGACTTAAACTATTAATAATTCATTTAAATAACTTCAAGATTATGAACAAGACAGAATTGATTGAGAAGATTGCAGCCGGTGCAGGTCTGACCAAAGTGGATGCCAAGAAGGCTCTTGACGCTACCGTAGCAGCTATTAAGGACGCTCTCGTAGCAGGTGACAAGGTTCAGCTCGTAGGTTTCGGCACGTTCGCCGTTAACGAGAAGCCCGCCCGCGAGGGTATCAACCCCCGTTCTAAGGAGAAGATTACGATCGCTGCTAAGAAGGTGGCTAAGTTCAAGGCTGGTGCAGAGCTGGCAGAGGCTGTGAACAAATAATTTTGTAAAGATTTTGTTAAGCAGATAAGGGCTTCCTCCAAGCGGAGGAAGCCCTTATTCTTTGTGGCCTTTCAGTGACGGGCATCAGGGCTGTTTGCCGATGTAGGCAAGAATACCGCCGTCTACGTAGAGCACGTGGCCGTTCACTGCGTCTGAAGCGTGCGAAGCGAGGAACACGGCAGGACCGCCCAGCTCCTCGGGCTCCAGCCAGCGGCCGGCGGGTGTCTTGGCACAGATGAACGAGTCGAACGGGTGGCGGCTGCCGTCGGGCTGGCGCTCGCGCAGCGGAGCCGTCTGGGGCGTAGCGATGTAGCCCGGGCCGATGCCGTTACACTGGATGTTATACTCGCCATACTCCGAGCAGATGTTGCGTGTCAGCATCTTCAGTCCGCCCTTAGCGGCTGCATAGGCACTCACGGTCTCGCGTCCCAGCTCGCTCATCATCGAGCAGATGTTGATGATCTTGCCTTCGCGGCGCTCCATCATCTCAGGCAGCAGGGCCGACGAGACGATAAACGGTCCCACGAGGTCGATGTCGATGACCTGCTGGAACTCGGCGCGCTTCATCTCGTGCATCGGGATGCGCTTGATGATTCCGGCGTTGTTCACGAGGATGTCTATCTGGCCCACTTCGCGGTGAATCTGCTCCACCAGTGCCTTCACGTCGTCCTCCTTCGTCACGTCGCACACGTAGCCTTTCACGTTCTCGATGCCGGCCTCGCGATAGTTGGCCAGTCCGCGTTCCAGTGCGGCCTCGTTGATGTCGTTGAAGATAATGTTCTTGATACCGGCTGCCACGAAAGCCTTCGCAATGTTGAAGCCGATGCCGTAAGATGCGCCCGTAATCCAAGCGTTCTTACCTTCGAGTGAAAATAGATTTGCCATTGTTTTGCTTTTGTTTCTGCCCCCTAAGTTAGGGGGGTGGGGGTCTGAACGCCCCCAGTTCTTAAAATTATTATGATGTATGTGATTGCTATTTGTTCTGAGAGCCATTGTTCAGACCCCCATCCCCCTAACTTAGGGGGCTTGTAAACTCAACGAAGCTCCGTAATCTTCGAGAAGTCCTGATCGCCGTAGTCAAGATTCTCGCCGCCCATACCCCAGATGAAGGTATAGTTGTGCGTGGCGGCAGCCGAGTGGATGCTCCATTCGGGCGACAGCACGGCTTGGTCGCCGCGCATCCAGATGTGGCGCGTCTCGTCCACCTCACCCATAAAGTGGCACACGGCCTGATCCTCCGGCACCTCAAAGTAGAAGTAAGCCTCCATACGGCGCGAGTGCACGTGCGCCGGCATCGTGTTCCATACCGAGCCCGTGGCCAGCTCCGTCATACCCATCTGCAGCTGGCACGTGGGCAGCACCTGATTCACCAGCATCTTGTTGATGTCGCGCTCGTTGCTCATCTCCAGCGAACCCATATGCGCCACCACGGCATCCTGCTTCGTCACCTTCTTCGAAGGATAGGCCGTGTGGGCCGTCGTAGAGTTGAAGTAGAACTTGGCCGGCTTCTGCGGATCGGCCGAGACGAAGACGACGTCGCGGTCGCCGCGTCCGATGTAGAGGGCCTCCTTATAGTCGAGTGCAAACACCTCGTCGCCCACTTTGATGCAGCCAGCACCGCCCACGTTGAATACGCCAATCTCACGGCGTGTGGTGAAGTAGTCGGCTTTCAGCGGGTCGATGGCCTCGAGCCGCAGCTCCTCGTTCACGGGCATTGCTCCGCCCACCACCATACGGTCGTACATCGAGTAGACCATATTCACTTCGTCCTCGGCAAACACACGCTCTATCAAGAAGTCGCGGCGGATGCGCTTGGTGTCATACTGCTTAGCGTCCTCGGGATGGGCCGCATAGCGAATCTCGTAATTAGTCTTCATCGTTACTTTTTTGTATTAATATTGTTTTAGTCTGATTGTTTCTGCAAAAATACAAAAAAAATCCGTATCCCTGCATATTACTCCTACGATTTAAACTTGATTAATACTTTCCCTGTCAGCAATTCAAATGGAATTACTTTGTTGAGAGGAGGGGAGAAAGGGCGTGAAAGTGAGCGTGGCATAAAAAATCCCCGCCGCGACATTGCGTCGCGGCGGGGAGGTTGTAAGTGTCATATTCCAGTTTGGCTGGACAGGGAATGTTTAGAGGTCCTCCCAGTCTTCACCGTCATCAGCATTATATTTCGTGCTGAGGTTAATCTGCAGTTTGTCGCCCGATGCGGCGAGTATCTGCCGCGTTTCTATTTTCACCACGTTGGTCGTGGGGGCCATATATGTCTTTTTCATTGTTTGTTCGGTTTTAGTAGTTAAACATTTTCATTTCTTCTTACTTGATCACATACTTCTTGCCACCTTTGATGTAGATGCCCTTTGTGGGAGCAGTCACACGCTGGCCGGCCAGATTGTAGATGGGAGCATTCTCTGCTTCCACGGCTATAGCCTCGATGCCCGTGGTGCCGTCCTCACCGCCACCGATAATCAGGCGTGCGGGAGCAGCAGCTACGCCGGTCAGCTGCAGGTAAGCCTTATTGGCAGCCAGATTGTGGGCGGCATCCAGCTCGTAGAAGCCAATCTCGCTTCCGTGCTTGGCGAAGATGTAGTTGTGGGTCGTTCCGGCAGAAGCAGCAACAGAAGAGGATGTTACATTGGCAACGAGCTTATTGCCCGTTGTGGCGTCAGCCTCGTCAGTCACCAGAGCGATGGGTACATTATAAGCAGTGTTGCCTTTCACGATGATACCCGTATTGGCAGGAACAATCGTAATCGGTTCCAGTGTTGCCGTTTCGCCATCCGTTGTTGTAATGATATAGGCTGAAGCGCCACTTCCTGTGAAGTCGAGTGGCACGTTAGTAGAATATGTAGCATAGCCTGCTGCCGATACGGTGATGGCCTGTGTAGGACGCTCTGTGTAGAATGCGATTTTGACGGGATAAACAGATTCGTCAGTTCCTACAATGTTAATTGTTGTTTCGCTTGATGAGCAGGAAAATAGCCCGGAAGACTCGACAGTGTTGCCCCCGTGAGTTATTATTGTAGCAGTCCCTTCTCCTTCTTGTATCTTATAGGTTCTTCCCGAAGTTGTATTTTGTACAAATACTTCGAAGAACTTAGCGCCTTTTACTGTAACAGACACCGTTCTTCCGTCACCTCCTAAATTGGGGAAATCGCCACTGATGCCACCGTATGTTTTATTCGTAGCCCAAGTGACAGAGCTATTTGTAGCCAGATAAGCATTAGCTTCAATATTAGCTTTGGTCAGCAGAACCGTCGTAGCCTCCGTTACATCAAGAACTGTCACAGGAGCTATTATTGTGAACGAAACGTTAATCTCAGTATTATTAATGCCTGCCTCATTTTGGAATGCGCCGGCAGCAACCGTAAGTGTATAGTTGCCAACAGCCGTGAGGTCGAGACCAGAGAAAGTCAGCGTGTTACCGCTGGCAACACCGTTAGTCAGATTAGTTTCTGAAGCATCAGGATTTGTTAGTGTCGCAGCAATGGTAGATGATGCTGTTAGTGCATCGTCAAAAGTCAATGTGATAGACGTTGTTGTATTAAGCACATTCGCTGCTTCATTGGCAGGAACTGAAGACAGCAAAACTGGTGCAGTTGTATCGGTGACTTTAGTACGAACTTCAATGGATTGTAAGTCTGCCATCTTACTGTTGAATTGAATTGTTACAGCACCGTCAGCTGTTACTACGAATTTCTGCTCTCCAGCGACAGAAGTCACACTTCCTCCGTTTGTCAAAGTTAGCGAACCGTTATAACTTTTTGACTTAATAACGACTTCTTGCCCTCCTTTAATAGAAGGCAATTTAACTGCACAGTTGCTATTATTGAAATAAATAAATAGATCATTTTCTTTATAGGAATAGCGAAAAGACCCTGCTGATATTGAATTGCCGACTCGGCCAAAAGTCAGTCCTTCTGCAACAGCAATATCTGTACCATCAGAAGCCTCTAATGCGAAATAGGTATTACTTGCGACCTCATTCGTATTTGAAATTCGGTTATTTTTAGTCTCGTCTTTAAAAAAGGGGTTTTCTTTTAAAGCAGTTAAATCATCATCGGTGAGGGCTGTGAAATCCCATTTCTTCTCAGTAATCTGCGCACTCACACTCAACGACAATAGCGCGAGCGTTAATAAAGTAAAGATTTTCTTCATTTTGGTTTTGTAGTTAAATATTAGTAATTAGTAAATAAGCTGTTCGTTCTTGGGGGCTCAGCCGCAGGGGTATGGCGAGGCGACCCGCACGGAGGGGTGCGGGTAGACGCTGTGGGGGGATGAAAAAGGGCTGAGGGAATGACTGTACGCTATGGGCGCACCGCAACGGGAGCTATCGGGTAAAACCCAATATGATGCCCGTGGGGGGGGTAAAAGTGCGATAGTCATTTGTTTTGTAGTTATTAGTAGTGGCTGCAAATGTAAGGAAAATCATTGAAACGGCCAAATGTTTCCTGAGGAAATTATTTCACAGGCGTTTGTGCGGCGGCCGGTGGGGCCTACAAAAATCCCTCTCTGCTGTGGGCAGAGAGGGATTTGCTGTGTTGTCCAAGGCGGATTCGAACCACCACAAACAGAACCAAAACCTGTTGTGCTACCATTACACCATTGGACAATCCCGTTGTTTGCGGATGCAAAGGTAAGGAAAATTTGGCGTCCAGCCAAATTTTTTAGAGAGGATTTTCTTTTTAGGGGGAGGGGGAGGAGTGGAGTTTTTTTTAGGAGTGGAGGAGTGGCAGGAGTGTAGGAGTGTAGACAATAGTTGTTGGCGGTTCTTTTTTATCTCGTTCTTGGAGGGCTCGGGGCTCGGAGTTCTTGGGAGCTCTCGGAGTTCTCGGGGAGGGGCTCCGAGCTATTGTCTACACTCCTGTCACTCCTCCACTCCTAAAAGACTCCTGTCACTCCTACACTCCTAAAAGACTCCTGTCACTCCTACACTCCTATCACTCCTACACTCCTTAAAAAACTCCTGTCACTCCTCCACTCCTAAAAAACTATCTTACCGTGATGAGGTAATAGTTCTTCTTGCCGCGCTGTGCCAGCAGATACTTGCCGTCGATGAGGTCGTCGGCAGTGATGGGGCGCTGCGCGTCGGTCAGCTTCTCCTTATTCAGGCTGACGCCGCCGCCCTGCACCATCTTACGCATCTCACCCTTTGAGGGGAAAACGGGGGCGGCAGCGGTGAGCAGCTCGATGGCGGGCTGACCCAACTGGTCGGCTGCGATGTCGAAGTGGGGCACGCCGTCGAACACGTCGAGCAGTGTCTGCTCATCCAGTCGCTCCAGTGCTTCCTTCGTGGCCTTACCGAAGAGGATGTTCGAGGCCTCGATGGCACTGTCGAGTGCTTCCTGCGAGTGCACCATTACGGTCACCTCCTCAGCCAGTCGGCGTTGCAGCGTGCGGCGTCCGGGGTCCTGCTTGTGCTCCTCCACGAGGGCGTCGATGACGTCGCGCTCCAGCGAGGTGAATATCTTGATGTAGCGCTCAGCATCCTCGTCGCTCACGTTGAGCCAGAACTGGTAGAACTTATAGGGCGTGGTGCGCTTGGGGTCGAGCCAGATGTTGCCGCTCTCGGTCTTGCCGAACTTCTTGCCGTCGCTCTTGGTGATGAGGGGGCAGGTCAGCGCGAAGGTCTCCACGTCGTTGCCCAGCGTGCGGCGGATGAGCTCCGTGCCAGTGGTCATATTGCCCCACTGGTCGTTGCCGCCGAGCTGCAGCTTGACTCCTTTGTTCTGGTAGAGGTAGAGGAAGTCGTAGCCCTGCAGCAACTGGTAGGAGAATTCTGTGAACGACATGCCGTGGTCGGCGTTGGCTGCAAGGCGCTTCTTCACAGAGTCCTTGGCCATCATGTAGTTGACGGTTATGTGCTTTCCTATGTCGCGAATGAAATTGAGGAACGAGAAGT
>JAFUZD010000070.1 GCA_017476785.1 Prevotella sp.
AAACGAGGGCAGAACAAAATAAATTCATTTATTTTTATGCCGAGTGGCAGTAACTTCGCCGATTTTTCGGCAATGTTACGAAAAGTCGAGAGAAGAACAAAACGAATACTTGTTTTTCTTTCATTTGGCCAAGATGAAACTCTTGCGAGCCAACATCTCTGGACGGCACGAAAAGCTGACGGGCTATTCATCGCTCTTTGCATCGCTGAGGTCGTGGTCGGTCATTGCGCAGACACAGGAGTCTGACCATACGTTCTCGGCCGTCTCTACCATATCAATGATGGTGTAGATGGGCAGGATAATTCCCATCAGGGCAATGGGGACACCGACGCCCGACATCAGCGAGAGCGTCAGGAAGAAACACCCCATCGGCACACCGGCATTGCCCACGGCAGCAATCACGGCGATGAAGAGCCACGAGAGCATCAGGGGCAGCGTGAGCACGACGCCGCCGTTCTGCATCACATAGAGGGAGGTGACGAGGATAAAGGCGGCGCAGCCATTCATATTGATGGTGGTACAGATGGGGAGCACAAAGCGCGACACCCGCTGGCTGACGCCCAACCGCTGCTCGGCGGTCTGCATCGTGACGGGCAGGGTGGCGGCCGAGCTCTTGGTAAAGAGTGCCGTCAGTATGGCGGGCATCATCCGGCTGAGCGTATGCAACGGACGGAGACCGCGGAACAGCAGGAAGAGTGGCAGCACGACGAAGAACTGAATCACATTGCCGCCAAGAATGACGGCGACGTAGCGGCCCAGCGAATCGACAATCACACCGGCACTGAGCTGGGCGGCCAGCTGCGCAGCATAGGCCACGATGCCCAGCGGCAATGTCCACACCAGCCAGCGTATCAGCAGGAACAGCACGTCTTGCAGCCCCTGCAGCAGATGCAGGACGGCTGTGCGCGGCTCGCTCTCGGGCAGCCGCGACAGGGCTATGCCCACGGCAAAGGAGAGCAGGAGCAGCGACAGGACGTTGCCGTCGAGGAAGGGACGCACCACGTTATTGGGTACGACGGACAGCAGGTGGTCGGCATAGGTCAGCGGAGCCCCCGTCTGACTGGCGGCCGGTGCGACGGACTGCAACTGCTCGGCTGCGCCATCGGCCACTGATGTCAGGTCCGACGGTGCTATCAGCACATACAGCAACAGGCTGACGGCTGCTGCCGAGAAGGTGGTCAGCAGGGTGTAGGTAAGCGTGCGGCCGAACAGCCGCCCTGCCCCACCCTGACTGCCCAGCGAGGCTAAGGTCAGGATGACTGCCAGCACGATGGTGGGCACGGCCAAGAGCTGAAACAGACGGGTGTACACCGCCGCAACGAAATCGGCCACGGCGTCGACCGCCGGCACTTGCAGCAGCCCGGCCAGCGTACCGATGATGAGCGCGCTCATCCATATCAAAATCTTCTTCATCGTTCTCGTTATGTCTTAGTTACACGCCAATACTGAAAGCGGCGCTGCAAAAGTACGACTTTTCCTGCATTCCTGAAATCACTCAATAATGGTATTTATGGGCGGCGGCATAGGGGAATTCAAAAAATAATTCGTATTTTTGCAATCACAACCATTCAACGAGAGACAAATGAACAAACAGGAACAATATGCAGGACTGGCAGTCCAGCTGCAGTCGCTCATCAGCGGCGAGACGGACGAGACGGCCGTGATGGCCAATGCGGCCGCACTGATACACCGCACCTTCGATTTCTGGTGGACGGGATTCTACCGCGTAGTGAACGGCGAGCTGCTGCTCGGGGCGTTTCAGGGTCCCGTAGCCTGCTACCACATACGGCGCGGACGCGGCGTGTGCGGCACGGCGTGGGAGCGGCGCGCAACCATCGTCGTGCCCGACGTGGAGCAGTTTCCCGGCCACATCGCGTGCAGCACGGAGTCGAAGAGCGAGATTGTGGTGCCACTGGCCGATGCCAACGGTGACATCCGCGCCGTGCTCGACATCGACAGCCGCGAGCTGGGCACCTTCGACGAGACCGACCGCGAACAGCTGGAGCGCATCTGCCAGCTCATTGCAAAGACCATCTACTGACCTATAAGGAGACGACATACGACTATGGAAATCAAGACATTCACACGGCTCATCGCAGCCGAGCTGCATCTGCCGGAACACGGCATAGAGAACACCCTGAAGCTGCTCGACGAGGGATGTACCATCCCCTTCATCTCGCGCTACCGCAAAGAGCGCACGGGCGGACTGGACGAGGTGCAGATTGCCGCCATCAGCGACCGCGCCGAACGGCTGAAGGAAATCAGCAAGCGTAAGGAGACCATCGTCAAGACCATCACGGAACTGGGAAAGATGACCGACGAGTTGCGACGCCGCATCGACGAATGCTGGGAGCTGACCACGCTCGAAGACATCTACCTGCCCTACAAGCCGAAGCGGCGCACCCGGGCACAGGTGGCGCGAGAGCTGGGACTGGAGCCGCTGGCTGCCCTGCTGCTGAAGCAGCGCGAGGCCGACCCGCAGCAGGCGGCACGGCGATACGTAGGAGGCGATGTGGCATCGGCTGAGGACGCGCTCAACGGCGCAAAGGACATCATTGCCGAGCAGGTGAGCGAGGACGAGCGCTCGCGCAACGCCATTCGCAGCAACTACCGCCACGCAGCCATCATCACGTCGAAGGTGGTGAAGGCCAAGAAAGATACGGACGAAGCCCAGAAATACCGCGACTACTTTGACTGGCAAGAGCCACTGCGCCGCTGCTCCAGCCATCGCCTGCTGGCAATGCGCCGCGGCGAGAGCGAGGGAATACTGCGCATCAGCATCACGGCCGACGACGAGGCTGGCATCGAGCGACTGCAGCGTGCCTACGTCAGGGGCAACGGTGCTTGCCGGCAGCTGGTCGAAGAGGCGGTAGAAGACGGCTACAAGCGGCTGCTGCGACCCGCTATCGAGACGGAGTTTGCCGCACTGAGCAAGTCGAGAGCCGACAGCGAGGCCATCCAAGTATTTTCCGAGAACCTGCGCCAGTTGCTGCTCGGGGCACCGCTGGGCCAGAAGCGCGTGATGGGCATCGACCCCGGATTCCGCACGGGCTGTAAGGTGGTGTGCCTCGATGCGCAGGGCAACCTGCTGCACAGCGAGCCCATCTTCCCCCACCCGCCCATCAACAGGCGGATGCAGGCAATGGTCCACGTGCAGCAGATGATTCGCGACTATGCCATCGAGGCCATCGCCATCGGCAACGGCACGGCCAGCCGCGAGACGAAAGAGTTTATCGGAGATTGTCTCTCGGAGCGCGCCGAAAACTTCGAGCACTCCACCAAGCCAAAGGTCTTCGTCGTCAGTGAAGACGGAGCCTCGGTCTACTCGGCCTCCAAGCTGGCACGCGAGGAGTTTCCCGACGACGACGTCACCGTGCGCGGAGCCGTCAGCATTGGCCGCCGCCTGATGGACCCGCTGGCCGAGCTGGTGAAAATAGACCCCAAGAGCATCGGCGTAGGCCAATACCAGCACGACGTGGACCAGAGCCAGCTGAAACACGCGCTCGACCAGACCATACAAAGCTGCGTCAATCTGGTGGGCGTCGACCTGAACACAGCCAGCCAGCACCTGCTGACCTACATCAGCGGACTGGGACCGGTGCTGGCCAAGAACATCGTGGAGTACCGCCGGGAGAACGGAGCGTTCAGCAGCCGGGTACAGCTGAAGAAGGTGCCGCGGCTGGGACCGGCCGCCTACCAGCAGTGTGCGGGTTTCCTGCGCATCCCCGGTGCCAAGAACCCGCTGGACAACTCGGCCGTGCACCCAGAGAGCTACCCCGTAGTAGAGCTGATGGCAAAGGACTGCGGATGCAGCATTGCCGACCTCATCAAAGACAAAGAGAAGCGCACACGGATAGACCTGAAGTGCTATGTGACCGATGAGGTGGGAATGCCCACCCTGACCGACATTATGAAGGAGCTGGAGAAGCCCGGACGCGACCCGCGCGAACAGCTGGAGGAGTTTGAGTTCGACGCCCGCATCCAGTCTATCGACGACCTGACCGAGGGGATGGAGTTGCCGGGCATCGTCACCAACATCACCAACTTCGGAGCCTTTGTCGACATCGGCGTGCATCAAGACGGGCTGGTACACATCTCGCAACTGGCCGACAAATATGTCAGCGACCCCACACAGGTAGTCCGCCTGCACCAGCACGTCCGTGTCCGCGTGACGGCTGTCGACCTGCGCCGCAACCGCATCTCACTCAGTATGCGAGGCATCCAGTAAGGACTCGGAGAACTCGGAGAACTCAGAGCCCTCCGAGAGCTCCGAGAACTCAGAGAGCTCCGAGAGCTCCGAACCCTCCGAGAGCTCCAAGCCCTCCGAGAACTCTCCGCGGGCTCCAGAGAAAGGCTCCCCAGCCTCCGTAGCATTGCTCCGCGGCCTCCGTAGCATCGCTCCCCAGCCTGCGGAGAAAGACTCCCCAGCCCATACAACAAGGCCAACAAGCCCCACCGGGAAACAAAAAAGGCTGCAATCCCAACAGATTGCAGCCTTTTAATATCGGTCTTACTGATTTACTTTACCTTTGCTACGATAGCCTTGAAAGCCTCGGGGTTGTTGACGGCGAGGTCGGCAAGCACCTGACGGTTGATCTCAATACCAGCCTTGTTCAACTTACCCATCAGTGCAGAATAGCTCAGACCCTCCAGACGGGCAGCAGCATTGATACGCTGAATCCACAGGGCACGGAAGCTGCGCTTCTTGTTCTTACGGTCACGATAGGCGTAGGTGAGACCCTTCTCCCAAGTATTCTTTGCTACTGTCCAAACATTCTTGCGTGCTCCAAAGTAGCCACGGGTGAGCTTAAGGATTCTTTTACGTTTTGCTCTTGATGCAACGTGATTTACTGATCTTGGCATAATTTTCTTACTTTAAATGTTCGACAATAGGTTTTTAACGGAGACACAACAAGTCACGAACCTGCTTCAGGTTTGAGTGGTCAACAATCGTCTGGTGTACCAGATTACGCTTCTGCTTCTTCGTCTTCTTAGTCAGAATGTGACTGTGGTAAGCGTGATGTCTCTTGATCTTACCTGTACCGGTGAAACGAAATCTCTTCTTTGCGCCGGAATTTGTCTTTACTTTTGGCATTGTTTTTTGTTTTTAATTGTTATTAAATGACGTGGCAACGCATATACCGGGCGTTACGCACTTTATCTTCACTTTGTTATTCGTTGTCGCCGGTCAGCTTCTTCAGTGCGTCGGCACTGATCTTGGCATTGGCCAGTAGCCCACCGTTGGCCGGCGTCTCTGCATCGACAGCGTCGGCCTGTCTAACCGTCTCCTTAGCTTCGGCCTCCTTGGTCTCGCGGTCACGGGCCTGCTGGCTCTTCTTGGCCGAGCCGGCCTTCTTCGGTGCGAGATAGAGGAACATCTTCTTGCCCTCAAGCGACGGCATCGACTCTACCTTACCATATTCCTCCAAGTCGTTAGCAAAACGCAGCAACAGCACCTCACCCTGCTCTTTGAAGAGAATGGAACGGCCGCGGAAGAACACGTAGGCACGCACTTTGTTGCCGTCCTCGAGGAACTCCTTAGCGTGCTTCAGCTTGAACTGATAGTCGTGCTCGTCGGTCTGCGGTCCGAAGCGAATCTCTTTCACCTCCACCTTCACTTGCTTGGCCTTCATCTCTTTAGCCCGCTTCTTCTGCTGGTAGAGGAACTTGGAATAGTCAATCAGACGACACACGGGCGGATTGGCATTCGGCGAAATCTCCACGAGGTCCACGCCCTGCTCACGAGCCATATCCAATGCCTGACGCGTAGGGACAACGGTAGAACCGCCGTCGCTCACGATGCGGACTTCGCGTACCCGTATCTGTTCGTTTACACGATACTGATTCTTTATCTTGTCGTTCTTCATCAACTATTTTGAGATAATTCTTAAAAAATCGGGTGCAAAGATACGATTAAAAGAGCAAACCACAAAATAAATCGGGACTTTTTTCATCGTTCCCCGCAGTTTTGGCTGGTTTTTGACTGGAGCTGTTTTGAGGCTTGCCACAGCCAGCAGGAAGAGCTACCGCTCTACCCTCCTCACCACGTGGATGCTGACCTCATACAGGAGATACAGGGGAATCGTCACGAGCACAAGAGTCATTACGTCCGGAGGCGTGATGACGGCAGTGACCAGCATAATCGCAATCAGCGAGTGACGGCGATAGCGCGTCAGCATATCTGACGTAACGATTCCCATCTTACCAAGAAAGAACGCGACGACGGGCAGCTGGAACACCACGCCCATTACCAATGTCAGCGAGACAAACGTGGCCACATACGAGTCGATTGTGATGTTGCTCACCACCTTTGCCGACACGCTATAAGTGCCAAGAAACCTAAACGCGATGGGGAACAGCACGAAGTAGCTCATCAGTACGCCCAGCACGAACAACACATAGATGATGCCCACCACCAGTGCCGAATACCGCCGTTCGTTCTCATAGAGAGCGGGCGAAATGAAGCGGAACAGCTCATACAGAATATAAGGTGAAGCCCCCAGCAGTCCCAGATAGACTGCCGTGGTGAGATGCATCATAAATTGGCTCGACAGGTCGGTGGCTATCATCTGCACGTGGAACTCCTCGAAGCGAAAGCCGATACCCACTGCCCGCATACAGGTTTCAAGCCAACGATAGGTACAGAAGTCCCACTCGCTGGGAGCCATCAATATGTTCCAAGTGACATCTTTGAAGCAGAACACGCCACAAGCTATCGCGCCAGCCATTGCAATGACCCGGAACAGCATCCTGCGGAGCACCTCCAAATGTCCGCCAAAGGTCAGCAGTTCGTCATTCTTTGACGATCTCATCAATCTCTTTCTTAGCCTCTTCAAGAGGTTCCGTCACTTCTTTGGCACCTTTTTTAAATTCCTGTATGCCCTGTCCTAAGCCCCGCATCATCTCCGGCAGTTTCTTTCCACCAAAGAGCAACAGGGCAATGCCGGCAATGAGCATCAGTTCGGTAGTGCCGATAAACAGGAGTAAATGTATCATTGCGGTTCTACTAATGTGATTTCACGTGTATTGAAGTCTATTTCCCAATGGCCGTTGTCCGCGCGTTCCCATCCGTACTTCTTGGCCATATCGTCCCACCAAGACTGGAATTTCCGCTGGGTCTCGCCCATATCCTTCACAAGTTTCTCGTACAGCTCACTGTTGTCGGCACTCACTACCTTAGCCAATTCCGACAAGCCGTTCTTCCGTTCAAACAGAGCTTGTATCTCGCTGCTCTCTTCTGGCGTCACGACGCCTATCAGTTTATTCGTTTTCATTTGCTTGATATTGATTGTTTGTTAAATTCACTCTCCAAATCGTGTCCACTTGTTGGCTTTCTCAAAGGGGTCGACATAGTCTATTGGGGGGATTTCGGGTCCGTCTATGACGAAGTGGTGTGAACGCAGCTTTTGCTGCAACAGCATTGAGGCATTGCGCTCCAAGTGCGAAGCGACGCACTGCTCGTGGCTTGGCGTGTTGACCTCCAGCGTGGTCCTCTTGTTGAGCCAGATGCAGCGATGACAATGATAAGCTTCACACCGTTGGCATATTGGCGCATAGGCAAGACGGTACAGTTGTGCGTTCTTAATCTGGATGCCGGCGTCCACGTCTCCCACGTCAGAATCGTGCCCGTAGTAGAAAGCGGGGCAGACATAGAATTTCCCGTTGGGTGCCAAAGCGATACTCTCATCCCCTGCCCCACAGTTGTTCATCGTCTCAAGCCGAATGCGGTCTGTCAGCACATTCAGCTGGAAAGAGCGCTCCGGCCGGCTTACGGCAATCTCGGCAATGGTCTCTGCCATCGTCTCCAAGAACTGCTGGTAGCGCTGGAAGTCAGCATCCGTCAGAGTGTCTATGTCCGTCAGCAAGAGGTTGAGCCGCCCCACGGACATTGCCACGGCAGCCAACTGTTTTGCTGCTGCATTTGTCAGCATCGACGCGTCAAGTTGTACGATGTAGACTCCGTCAGGCTTCCACTGACAGCCGGCCGTGGGCAATCCGTCCAGAATCTCCACATCGGCATCTGCCGAAGTGCCTATACGCGCCATCAGCACATTATCCACACTGTCAATTATCTCTTGGTATTCGGTACTCAGCCCGTCATCAGGCAACAGGACTTGAATGCCGAAGCCCTCATCCCGTGCCATTGCGATTCCTTTCTTGAGAATCTCCAAAGGCATCAAGCGACGCTCTTTTGCTGTATGAACATAGTGGCAAAAGGACGGTGCCGTGTCGTCAAGTATGATTATCAGATATTTCAGCATACTTGTTCCGTTTTTAACTTGTGCAGCTTTTCCCAATAATATCTGTTGGCACGCACCCGGGCTTTGTGCATCTTACAGATGGCGGTTGCTCGCTGGAAGATGGTTGGCGTGTCAGCAGCGTCATAGTTCTCGCCTTGACACCACGCACACCCTTCTGCCACATCGCACTCTACACACTCTTGGTTTGACTGCGTACAGCGGTCGAGCGTCAGGAACGGACGGAGCTTGTTGCGGTTGATTCCCTCGCGCACGTTTCCAATAATCACAGCCGGCTTGTTGCGGAGCGAATATTGGGCAAAACGCGTGCACGGATAGAAGTTGCCCGCGGCATCGACGGCCAGCATCATTCCCGCGCCGCACCAGTTCTGGTTCTGTGTAATGCAGTCTAACGGCCGTCCGATGTTCTCATTGAAGAACGAGCAGAAGAACTCCTCATACCAGCCGCCGTCGATGATAGCGTCGGCCAGCTCGGTCAGTTGCTGCTCGAAGAGTACGTCGTCGCCCTCGCGCCACACATCCTCAAACACGCAGTTGATGTTGACTTCCTTAATGCCGAGGCTGTACAAGTGCAGTACGCTCTCTTTGATGTAAGGTAAATCTTCCGAGCTGATGGTCACTTTGGTGCCTGCACCGGGGAATTGTTCCAACCAGAGGGGGATATTCCTCACGACATCTTGGTAAGAGCCCTTGCCCGAGTGTTTGTAGATTCGGTTCAGGTCGTGTTTGCGCTCCGTTCCGTCTATCGTGATGCCAATACTCAGATGCGTCCTGTTCTTGGCGATGAAGTCTTGTAGCTTCTTCTCGTGGTAGTTGATGCCATTGGTAGCGAAAGAGAATCGATAGGAGCTGAACCAGTGATGATCCAGCCGATACATTTCAGTCTTGATATAGTCGCAGATACGGTCGATGAGGTCAATCTCAAGGAAAGGTTCGCCGCCAATAAAGTCGAACACGACCGACGGCTGCGTGAAGTCCTTTTGTGCCAGAATATAGTCAATGGCCTGCTTGGCTACCTCCCACGACATACGCTCCTTCACGTTCTTGCCTACAAGATAGCAATACTTACAGGCCAGCTGGCAGTCTTTAGTCACGATGAACGTGATATTCTTGGCACGGCCTTCCTGCCAAACTCTTGTCTTCTGTATAGAGTTGTCCACCATAGTGCATCAACTAACTGGCAGTTCCTTTGCACGTTGACGTACACGTGCCCGAGCAGTTGGACTCACACGCCGTTCCACACGCGCGCTGACAAGTTCCCAAGCATACGGAGCAACTGCTGCGGCCATATCCCATAGCCGTACACGTCGTCTCGCACATACCACCGCACGAGTTGTCGCAGGTGCTATCGCAGTAGCCGCTACAAGAGTTTTTACACCCATAACCGCAATACTGCTGGCAACTTTTGCTACACGTATCGCATTGTCCCGTTGCCGTACCACTGCAAGTACCTGTGCACGAGCTGCCACAATCGCCAGAGCAAGTGCCGGTACACGTCGACGAGCATTCGCCCGTACAGCTGTTGCCACATCCACCGGTGCAACTGCTCTCACATCCACCGGTGCAACTGCTCTCACATCCACCGGTGCAGCTGCTCTCACATCCACCGGTGCAGCTGCCGCTACACCCGCCACTACAATTGTCAGAACAAGAGGCCGCGCAGGAATCGCATCCCGTAGCTGTGTACGACGAGCCATTGAGCGAGATTAGATAGTTCTCACCGTCCAATGTCTCTGGGGTAGTGCCTGCATAGTTGACCAACCGGCCATAGACCACCACCACATCGCCTATTTGCAACAGCTTTCCAACGTAGAATCGCTGATTGCCAAAATACAGCGAGCCATAAATCTGGAAAACATCACGAGTGTCGCCGATGTCGCCAATCATATAAGTGGCCTTCCCGTATTCTGCACTATAATTGTAGCTGATAGAGGTCACCTGACCCGTAACGTAGAATCCCTGACTGGTTGGCTGGTTAGCTGCCAACCGACTCACATAGGCACGTGCCTCCGTAGCAGAAAAAGGCCGTCCGATGGTACCCACATTATCATTCCCCGAAAAGCTATTGCCGCTACCGCCGCCGTCGTCATCGTCGTCACCTCCCCCGCACGAAGTCAGAACGGTGGGTCCGAACAATGCCATTCCGACAAATGGCAACATACGCTTTCCTGCATTTTTGAAGAATTCCCTTCGCGACTGGAGCTCTCCTTTCTTCTTGTTCTTCTGCATAACCGTATAGAACCTAAAGACGCCTGTAAGCTCCCAAAATTCGGCATTAATACTGATTGAAACTTCTGGAAACAAAAAAAGACGTGGGAGTTTGTTCCTCCGTGCCCATCCCAGACTTCAGGCCTTCGCATTGCCCCTTCTCAAGGATAAGCAACGCAAGCCAGCCCACGCCGAGTGATATTATATGATTCGGCGCAGGACGTTACGATAGCAACGAACTGCTGGAATATAATACACCCACGCGAACGCTCCGCTGCATTATCGCTGTGAGAAGATTCAAATTTGCGAAGTTTGAAGTCACAGACAGATAACGTTCAGAAAACGTCCTTTCCCTTCGGCTGTCCTTACACAAGGTGCGCCCAGCCTCCGGATTCCATTAGCACGGCTATACTTCGGCAATTGAAGCAAGCTCCATCAGCACTCAGCTTGCCGTGCTTCCATCGATGTTTTGTTTTGACCCGCCCTGCCACTACGTGGCTGGCTTTCAGTCGGATGCAAAGATACGATTAAAAGAGCAAACCACAAAATAAATCGGGACTTTTTTCTTTCTCACGCCCACACTGGCACGGGAAAAACGGAAAATGCCCTCGGCGCATCGGTGCACCGAGGGCATTTTTTGTTTTCCGTCTTTTTCAACGGGCACTTCGTTAGAAGTCTTTGGTCATTTCGGCCACTTCTTCGTTGATCTTCTGGGCAAAGTCGGCAATGGTCATCGTGGCTTGCTCGCCTCCACCCTGCTGGCGCATTGAGACGAGGCCCTCGGCGGCTTCCTTCTCGCCAACGATGAGCATATAGGGGATGCGCTTCAGCTCGTTATCGCGAATCTTGCGCCCCAGCTTCTCGTTGCGCAGGTCGATGGTGGCGCGCACGCCGGCCTTATCAAGCTGCTTGGCTACGCTCTTGGCATAGTCGTTGTACTTCTCGGACAAGGGCAGGATGGCCACTTGGTCGGGCGTGAGCCAGAGGGGGAAGTGGCCGCTGGTGTGCTCGATGAGCACGGCGCAGAAGCGCTCCATCGAACCGAAGGTGGCGCGGTGAATCATCAAGGGCGTCTTCTTGGTGTTGTCCTCGTCGGGGTATTCCAGCTGGAAGCGCTTGGGCAGG
>JAFUZD010000071.1 GCA_017476785.1 Prevotella sp.
CTGTTTGTACAGCGAAACATCAATGGGGCGGCCCGGATTCTCTCTTATGCCTATTTAATAGGACTTGTGAATGTACGGGATGTCATCAAGCATTTGCTTAAGGGACATTTTGGCTTAATAAAAGCAACTCTACGAGGTGTCAATGACTTTATAAAAATGTAACTATGAATTTTTGGACCATACTATACATTATCGACTGGGGGCTATTCATCATCGTATCCCTCACTGTCCTATATATGACGATTTTTACACTTGCCTCTTTAGTTGGTAAGCACACAACGATACCTACAGCCAAACACCAGAATCGCTTTATCGTACTGATTCCGGCCTACAAAAAGGATAAAGTGATAGAGCAAACCATCGTCTCCATACTGGGTCAGAACTATCCCCAGCGTCTCTTCGATATTACGGTGATATCTGACCATCAGAACGAGATGACCAATTTTCATCTTGCCCAATATCCCATAACCCTTTTAGTACCGCATTTTGAAAAAAGTACAAAGGCAAAATCCCTACAATTTGCCATCAACAACCTTCCCCAATTTAAAATCTATGACATTGCCATTGTCTTAGATGCAGACAACATTGTAGAATCCGACTTCCTCACAATGATGAATGATGCATACGAGACGGCAGGCACGAAGGCCATCCAAGCGCATCGCATTTCTAAGAATCGCGATACGGCAGCAGCCCGTTTGGACTCTGTTTTTGAAGAAATCAATAACTCCATCTTCCGTCGTGGCCATATCACATTGGGACTTTCTGCAGCCATCTCTGGGTCTGGAACCGCTTATGACTTTAACTGGTTTAAAGAAAATATTATGAAGGCTAAAACGGCGTGGGAGGACAAAGAGCTGGAAGCAATGCTAATGCGCCAGCACATTTATGTGGACTACTTCGACCACATCCTCATCTACGACGAGAAGACACGAGAGACAGAAGACCTGAATCGTAAACGCAGCCGCTGGGCAATCACCCAACTCCACTCTATCCTCTCCAACATCCAGTATCTGCCCGGTGCCATTTTCAACAAACAGTATGACTTGATAGACAAAATTATCCAGTGGTTGCTTGTGCCCCGCACTATTATGATGGGTATCATCTCATTGATGAGCATCATTCTGCCATTCATCTTTATGACATTGGCCATTAAATGGTGGTTACTTTTCGCATTCGTGATGTTTATCTTTGCATTAGCCACCCCCGACTATTTAGTCGACAAGAATTGGGATAAGTCTTTCCTCAAAGCCCCATTCATAATGCTATGGTCATTGTGGAATATGCTTTTGTTTGGAAGAAAAAGTAAGCGGAGTTAAAATCTTATCGAATCATCAGAGATGCTTTGGACCATCATACATATTATTGACATCTTGCTATGGATTTTCATAGCAGGCTCTGTTATATATGTATTATTCTTCGCTGTCGCATCCCTGTTTCCTCAGAAAACCATTGTTGCCCCTAACGAAGAGAAGCGGCACTCATTCTTAGTCCTATACCCAGCCTATAAAGAAGACAGTGTCATCATCACGTCCATCCAAAAATTTCTACGGCAAGACTATCCAACCGACCACTACCATCTGGTTGTCATTTCCGACCAGATGAAAGAGGAGACCAATACCCATCTGCACCAATTCCCCATAACAGTGCTTCAGCCCTCTTTTGAAAAGAGCTCAAAGGCAAAAGCCCTTCAATATGCCATAGCACAGACAAAAGAAGATTTTGACTATGTTGTCATTCTGGATGCAGACAATGTCGTCAATGCCAACTTCCTTTGCCAGCTTAATAGCTCCTGCAACCGAGGTCATCAAGCAATTCAATGTCACCGATGTGCCAAGAATGCGGACAATGACATTGCCATATTAGATGGCGTCAGCGAGGAAATCAACAACACCCTTTTCCGCCGGGCGCATAACATTGTAGGCCTTTCTTCTGCTCTTATCGGCTCAGGAATGTGTTTCAACTATAAATGGTTCGCAGCCAATGTCGAAAAACTGAATTCCGCAGTGGAGGACCGTGAGCTGGAAGCCCTGCTGATGAAGCAAAATATCTATATCAAATTTGAAGAAGGCATCCCCGTCTATGACGAAAAGGTGAGCAACCGGGACAATTTCCAACGGCAGCGACTTCGTTGGATGACGGGGCAGATTCAAAGCCTGCTCAATATGTTACCGTACATACCTAAGGCATTTGTTACAGGCAATATCAACTACATTGACAAGACGGTCCAGCAAGCATTGATTCCCCGTTCCATCCTCATTGTATCTATTCTTACATTCGCCCTTCTGATGACCCTTATCTCACGCGTATGGGCAGCTAAGTGGTGGTGCCTTTTCATCATCCTATCCATATCTTTGTTTATTGCAATCCCGCCCCAACTGCGTACTCGCTCCATATTTGGAAAGATACTACAACTCCCTGCCCTCGTCTGGAGAATGTTGTCAAATCTCATTCATATTGACAAGAATAACAAAGAGTTTATTCACACAGAGCACCAAACCAACTGATTCCGTTATGCGCTATACATTCATTGACAATACAAAAGGCCTCTGCATTTTCAGCGTAGTGCTGTATCATACCCTATGGTATACCGGCATTCACGAAGAAACCGCCATATCCTTTATCATCAATACCTTTTATCTCACTCTTTTCTTTATCGCATCAGGCTTTGTGTCAAAAGCAATGATTAAGGAAGATATCACACTAAAAGAAATCTTCAATAAGAATCTTCTTTCCTTATTAATCCCATTTTTTGTCATTGGGAGTTCTTTTTGTGCCTATGCCGATATACAAGAGAACGGAACTATTACTCGAAACCCTTTAGTTGAGCTATTAACAGGAAACAATATGAATAGCGGTTTCTGGTTTCTCCGCATTCTCCTCTATTTCAGGCTGACCGTACTTTTAGGTAAATGGCTGTTAGAACGTATCGGCATTCGGAATACGTATGCCCAATTAGCCATTATCTTCATTATTGCACAAGGACTTGCACTTCAGTTCGACATTTTCTTATACCGCAGTTATCTTGTCTATTATATGATGGGCCTTCTATTTGCCAAAGCAGACATTATTAAGCATTGGGGCAATCAGAAGAACCTCACTGCCGCATTTTTCCTCATTGCAGCCATTGCTTTTGTAGGCGTCTATGTGTTTGGGCAATCACATTTCAATCTGCTACGCGACCTATACCGCATCCCATTGAACATTTTCCTCTTCCTTTTCTTATATCAGAACGCCTCTGATAATAGCAAGAGAATCAATCGCGCCCTGACCTATCTTGGCCAGCGCAGCCTTGACATCTATGTGCTCCATTTCTTCTTCCTCGCTGACCTCATCCGCATAGAAGGAATCACCCCCCCCAGTTTTCACGACACACTCTTAAATGCCCCTATCCTATTCCAGCTGTGGTTCTGCATCCTACTGGCCATACTGATTCTTTTACCCACATTGGCCGTTTCGGCCTTCATCAATAAATACAAAATATTTAAAATCGGCCTTTTAGGAAAGTTCAAGTAGAATGAAGATCGCGATTCTCACATCAGGAGTCTTACCTGTTCCGGCTGTTCAAGGAGGAGCCGTAGAGAATCTTATTGACTTCTATCTGGAATATAATGATAAGCATCAATTACACGATATCACTGTTTTCAGCGTCTATCATCAACAAGTAGAGCAACATCCCGCATTGACATCGGCAGTCAACCATTATGTGTACCTCAACCTCAACAGCATCACTGCACGTATCCGTTCTTTCGTGCACAAGCATTGGGGAACACGCTATTACTATTATGACAAAATAGAATACTTCTTCTCGTGGGCACTGCAAAAGATAAAAAGGGCACACTTCGACGTTATCATTCTTGAGAACCGTCCGGGCTTTGCATTGGGGGTGGCCAAGCACTGTTCTATCCCAATCGTAGCACACATACACACCAACCTACTAAGCGAGCACACCCAAAAGAACCGCGAGATTATTCTTTCCACGTCTAAGTTCTTACCAATCTCTGAATTCATCAAGAAAGAAATCGAGGGCATTTGCCTACCTCGTCAGATTAAAGTCCTATACAACGGCCTCGATGTTCGCCGATTCGACGTTCAGAAAGTAGCCCCCATCCAGCGGGAGAAATACGGTCTCTCACCCAATGATTTTGTTGCCATCTTTGCTGGCCGTTTGGTACCAGCCAAAGGCATAAAAGAGCTATTGATGGCCTTCTTGATGCTCGCTGACCATCCAGACATTAAGCTAATGGTACTTGGAAGTACCAACTATGCCGACACGAAAGAGCCCACTCCATTCCAGCAAGAATTGATGCGAATGACGGCACAACTTAGAAATCGTGTCATCTTCACGGGCTTCATTCCCTACGACCAGATTCCGTCCCATCTGGCGGCAGCCGATGTTGCAGTAGTCCCTTCTCATATCAACGAAGCCTTTGGGATGTCGTGCATCGAGGCCTGCGCTATGGGACTTCCGGTAATAGCGACTAATGATGGCGGCATCCCAGAAGCATTGGTCGGCCAGAAGCACGTCCTACTTGAGAAAGGGGAAAACCTGCCGGAGCAGATTGCCAATGCTTTGATTACCGTGAAAGAACATATTGACGAGTTCCAAGGAAATACCCTCAACCCCACATTTTCCAAAGAAACATACGCAAAGCACTTTTTTGAAGAAATAGAAACAATATAGCAATATGGCAGAAAGAGTACACAAAAGCATAATGAATGCGAAAATAGGATTCATCTTCTATTTTCTGTCTATCTTTATGGCCTTTTTCTCACGCCGTATCTTTTTGGACTGCTTAGGAGCAGAGTTCATCGGACTCACCAGCACTCTTTACAGCATTCTTAGCTTCCTTAATATCAGTGAGGTCGGCATCGGCACCTGTATCGGCTACTTCCTCTATAAGCCGATAGAGCAACACGACGAAAAGAAGATTGGTGAAATCGTTTCGCTTTTCGGTTATCTGTACCGCATCATCGGAACGATTATCTTAGTGGGAGGCATTCTCGTCAGTGTGTCTTTTCCTATTGTCTTTAAAGACGAGCAAATACCGCTTACTGTTATTTATTTCGCATTCTTCTCCTTTCTGGCAAGCAATATTATTGGCTATTACATCAATTACCGCCAGATATTGCTTGACAGCGACCAGAAGACTTATAAGATTTCCATTTACACCCAGACTGGCGGTATCATCAAAACCCTCGTACAGATTGCATTAGCCTATTTTTACAGCAACCTATACGTCTGGGTGGCTATCGAATTCTTGTTCAGCCTGTTCATCTGCTGGGCACTCAACTACGTCATCAATCGCGAATATCCGTGGCTCAGGACCGACAAGAGCAAAGGCCGTGAGATTCTGAAGCGATACCCGGAGATTCTGGTAAAGGCAAAGCAAATCGTCATACACCGATTCAAGAATTTCTTCTTGTCCAAGAGTGACTCTCTGCTCATCTTTGCCTTTGAGTCACTCACTGTGGTTGCGTTCTACAGCAACTACAATATGATTGTCGGCAAACTGACCGCCGTATTCAACAGCATACTGGTAGGAATGAACGCCAGTATTGGCAATCTTGTGGCCGAAGGGAATCGCTGGAACATCAAGAAGGTGTTTTGGGAGCTTATCACCTTCCGCTATTGGACGACGGGGGTAATGGAAATCGGGCTTATCTTCTTGATTAATCCCGTTATCACGTGGTGGCTGGGACCACAATATGTGATGAATTCCACTATTGTAATCCTCATCCTCATTAATATGTACATAATGCTGACGCGTCCGGTTGTCGACCAGTTTATCAATGCCTACGGACTTTACGACGACGTTTGGGCAGCTTATACAGAAGGGATCCTCAATGTGGTCATTACTATCTGTGTCGCCTATTTCTATGGCCTTATCGGCATTCTGCTCGGCAAGACCATCAGTATGCTGCTGATGGTGGTCATCTGGAAGCCCTACTATCTATACAAACGCGGCTTTGGCGACGCCATAGCAGAATACTGGAAGCACATTGCCACACATATTTTCATCCTGCTATTCTGCATTGGAGCAAACTATGCCATTGCCCATATTCTTTCGTGGGAGGCTGACGGAACGCTGACAAGCATCGCTGCTTATGGACTCTGTCTCACGCTTCCAGTCTGCATCGTTTACAGCATTCTAATATATTTCCTCACACCGGGAATGAAAGACCTACTTAAGCGTGTGCCGTTCTTTGCCCGTAGAATGGAGAAGAAATAGAGAAAAACAATTACAGAAATGACCACACTATATAATCTGAAAGAAAGCATATCCGACAAAAGATATTTTCTGATGGGAATCTCCATTGTGATGATTATGCTCTATCACCAACTGTGGGTATTCAATCCTTTGCTCAAACCTTTTTCTTATTATGGCTACAACGGTGCCGATCTCTTTTTTTTCCTTTCGGGATTTGGACTGACATTCTCTTTTAAAGGAAAGACACCAACCCAGTTCTATAGGCGCAGACTTTCAAGAATTCTTCCTACCTGCATCGTCTGTGGACTGTGCAAACTGCTCATCACCTATTTCGTCTCTGGCTTTCCCCCCTTAGTCAATGCTTTATTAATGATTTTTGGGCTTGATTTATGGTTCATTCGGGCACTGTTTATCTTCTACTTGTTTTTCCCCCTATTCCATCACGCCGCTGAAAGGTGGGGCGAGAAGTGCCTATTGGCTGTGCTTGTCCTCATTCCTTTCGCATTCCTCTATACTTCTCAAGATACATTCTCTGGGTTCTACACGCGAATCCCAGCATTCTTTTTGGGCATTCTGGCAGCCAAAGGAATGCTCACCATCAACAAGTTCACCCTTACTGCTTATGCCATTGCATTCTTCCTGTCACTCTATCTACGACGGCTTGATTGGCTAAACATCTGGGAGTTTCGAGGCATCCTGACAATCTATCAATTGCTGTTTAGTATTAGTACGCCTTTTGTTCTCTATGCATTGACCCACCTTTACAATATCCTCCATAAGGTTTTATTGGCAACAATCTTCTGTTGGTTGGGAGCGTTCACACTGGAATTATATCTCTGGCACGAGTACATCTACCATTTGACGGATATATTCATACCTTTGTCGCCACAAAACGGATGGCAGTTATTGACTATCGGTTTCTTCTGTTCCATTGGCTTCGCATTTGCCCAGTACCATTTAATGAAAAAACTACATTTATAACCTATGTTCAAGTCCAATAGCTATCACATCTATCGAGTCATTTTCTACCTCGTCGGTTTTCTTATCTTGATGGCTCTCGCGGTAGGGCTTTATGCTTTCGTTACAGAGTCATTCGGCTCTTTCTGGGACTATAGTAGTTTCGAAATCAGCGATTGGCTCATCAATTACGAAGGCGGATTCGTGAGACGTGGCCTTGTAGGCCAAATACTATATGGGCTATACCAGTTACATCCCTATCCTGTTCGCTATGCCATTGTCGGTCTATATATCATCGGCTACCTCGCGCTCGGCGGCTTATTGGTCTGTATCTTCAAAAAACAGGGCTGGTCAATCTTTTTACTCCCATTCACCATCTGTTTATACTATGGCTTCACCTGTGATTTGCTATGGATGCGCAGGGATGCTTGGTCACTACTCATCACTATGGCAATCTTCTATTATTACATCAAATACTCGCAATCTACCAAGCCGCTCTATCTTTTCCTGACATACGCCTTTGCAGCATTCACGCTACTGATGCACGAAGCTGCCTTCTTCTATACCTTCCCCGTACTGATGCTACATAGTCTATACACCAATGTCCAGCAACACCACAGCATCATAAAAGCCATATTACGCATTTGCACGCTGTGGTGTCCGGTTATTCTAATACTCCTATTTGTGGCCATACATAAAGGCGATGCTGATACGATGAATGCCATCTGGGCATCGTGGCAAGACTGCTTCCACACCTATCCAACCAGTACAGGCGAGATGCCCAATGTAGGCAATGGCGTCGATTTTCTCAACCGAACCTCATCAGAAGCTATTAAGTTTCATTTTGGACTGGTATGGATGGCACGATTTGCACCGTATGTCCCATCTGCTCCGTTCAACATTTATCTCTTTCTTTGCACCTACTATCTCATCACGCGACTCAATACGCTTGATATGCGATTCTACCCATTGAAGCCTTTTGACAATATTCAACTTAGCAACATAGTGATAGTACAGTTTGTATTCCTGATTCCGATGTTTGGTTTTCTCTCTTGCGACCTCGGGCGTGTGTTTCCCTATTGGACTATCAGTTCACTGTTGCTCTTCTATGTACTTACCAAATCAAAAACCGCACTCAGTGTTCCGCCGTTCATCAACAAATGGTCTACGTGGCTGCAGCACAAGATAGACGGAGTGAGCCTGCTCAACAAAGCGTGGTTCTACTGCCTCATTATTGTCACCCTACCGCTTAACTGCTATTATGGGGCCACCTACACTGGCATCATTCCTATGCAGTATCTTCTAAAGGTGCTGAAATATATTCCTATATAAAGGCTACTTTTTGCCTAACTCAATCTTATCATTCCATTGCGTAAATGGGTTTAGCAAATAGTCTGACACTCTGAAACGCGCAAAGAGAAGTATCATAAAGATAACACCAAGAGTATATGCAAACAGCAGTAGTTCATTGTTAGGCAACCAGTCTTTTCTGATTGCAATTACCAACAGTGAAACAATAAAGGCGTGGTAAATGTAGATATGCATTGTCTTCATCCCCCATTTTGCAAGAATTTGACGTGCTGGGACCACACGCATAACCATCGCCCCGATGACCATTGCCAACAATAAAATTATACACCGCACCAGCAGCGCATCAGTAACACTAACACCACTAACAGTGTATGGCAGCAAATGGCTTAAGAAAGGTTTGAAGTTAATATCTATTTTCCAGAAAGCTATCAATACTGCAACAATGACACTTATTGCAACCAATATTGGTATACGTTTCACATATTGTCTCACATCCACAGAAGCTGTCACATAACCTAATGCGAAATATGGCAAGAATCCCAGCGTACGCTGTAGTGCAAGAGTACCAGAAACGGGAATAAACCCCGACATCAAGCCAATACAAATACTCACCACCAACAGATATGGACTGGAAGATGGAATCTTACAATAATAGAGCACCATCACTGCTAACCGCCACCATATCAATGCCAACAGATACCACAGCAACCAGTTCGGTTCCACCAATAGGCTCACCCACGACCATCGCCCACCCTGCATCCAAGCAAACACTGACAATAATAATTGAAACACGACATAAGTTTCGACCAATCTCACTATGCCCTTCCTATATTTTCTAACATCGCGAATACGCGAGAAGCGCCCTGACACAAAGACAAATAGCGGCATATGGAACAGATAGACAAAATTGAGCATCAGCTTATTAATGCGTACATCATCATAGTTAACCACGATATGGCCATAGACTACCAATGCAATTAACACGAACTTTAAACTATCCCAATAGGTATCTCTCTTCATTTGAGCTGTGCCATTATATACACTTTATAGTAATTGCTGCAAAAATACGAAAAATTATTCGTATTTTTGCAAAATGATGAAACGAATAGTCATTATTACACTTGGACTTGCAACTCTTGCTATTCTACTTTTCACCGTCTACGAAGCCCACTCCTACTACTCCCTCGCAGGCGAGCGGGAAGGATATGCCGTGAGACAACATAAAGATGACACGCTGCGGGTGATTCTGATTGGCGACAGCTGGGTGGAGATGCACGGCAAGTACGACGGGCAACTGCAGCGGATGCTGGGTGAGGCAATTGGACGGCCGGTCGTAGTGGCATCGGCGGGATGCTCGGGGCAGACGAGTAAGGAGATTTACTTCAGTATGAGTGACTGCGGAGCGATGCGCCAGCTGATTGCGGGCAGTGCTGACTATTGTGTCGTCATCGCGGGAATCAACGACAGTAACCGTAAACTGGGTGCCAGCTACTATGCCTACCACATTGGACGGATTATGGATTTCTTGCTACAATGTGGCATCAAACCCGTAGTGGTGGAACTGCCCGACTATAATATTGACTGCTGCTACCACCGACAGTCGCGGCTCCGCAAGCTACAGACGCACACGTCGATGCTGATAACGGGCTGCCAAATTGATTGCCTAAATGATTTCCGTGTTGCACTTGAACAGAAGTTACTATCGGATTTTCAGGAAAAGGATGTCCTCATATTGCGCTACCCGGCGTGGAACAATGGTGGCACGACCGACTGGCACCACATCTATTCGGACGACCAGCTCCACTTAAACGCGACGGGCTACGCCCTACTTGACTCCGCACTGGCAACTCTCATTGCGGCACAGCCATAAGCCATTCGTGACAGCCCATCTGCTCCTGTCTCATTTGTTTACGTAATGAAAACAGCTTGTTTTTGTACTGCAAACAGCTTGTTTCCGTGGCACGAACAACTTGTTTGCGCCACAGAAACGAAACTTGGCCGACAATCTTTATCGTGCAAAGAGGTAATAGGGCGTATCAAGATGGTCCCGTTTTATCATCTTATAGCCCAGTCGTGAAAGCATTGCGACAGACTCGGGCTCCGTAGCAACCACAAAGTCTGCACGCTTGCTGACGACGGCCTGCCGCGTGGCTTGCTTCATTGCCTGCGTGGCCCCCGTCTGCTGCGACCAGTCGCGACAACCGGGCAACGCACCTGCCGGCACGCCAAATTCAGGATTGCACTGCGAGTCAAGGTAGATAATGGTAGGATGCGGCTTCTGCGCAATAGCATCGGCATAATGATGATAGGCACGCCGCTCCGCATTGTCGCTCTGTGTAAACAGATTCATAAAACCCATTGAGTGGGTGGAATAGTAGTAATAGTCGTAGTTGAGCAAGACACTCCCGATAACGGTCAGCAGCACAACGACGCCATTGACGGTATGGACGGCCGAACGCCCGTAGGCCTCGAACATCTTGACCAACGCAACAACACTGAACAGCATAAAGGGACTGCAGATGCTGAAATAATAGGGCCAGCGGGCGTTCTGGATTACAATCAGCAAAAAGACGCACAGACTCACCAATGGGAACAGCCGGAATCGACGCATATAGGGCACAAACAGCGGCACAAGTACCGCCGTGAAAAGCAGAAGCAGCACCGTGGCATTAGACATCAATTTGAAAGCGAGGTCGTGGACAAAGCTGTCGGTCGTGCGGATTTCCTGTACTGTCTGGAAGGTGATGAGGAAATACTGACTGACGAAATCTGCCAGATTGCCTTGAACGGAAAAGAGGATGACAAATGGAGCTATGGGCAGGAGTGCACCGACGCCCATCCACCCAACAGAGCGCCACCAGCCATAGCGGAGTGTCACGGCAGAGAACCAGACATAAAGAACAAAGACACCCAGCATCGCGGCAATGGTGAACTTAATCATCAATGTGGCACCAAAGCTGAGACCCAACACAAAGGAGGCATTGCGAAGTACGCGGGCAACGGCAGGATTGCTGCCATAGAGCACACGACACGTATGGTAGAGCGACGGCACGACAAACAACAGGCAGAAATCCTCGGCTCGTGTTTCATAGTGCCACAACGGACAGAAATAGGCCAGCGACATCAATATAGTGGCGAGGAAAGCCAATCGCTCATCGTCAATAAACAGGCGGGTGGTCTTATAGGTGTATTGATAGATAACGACATAGCACAGGCAGCTAAGCCAAAACACGCCCGTATAGTCGTAATGACTCAGCAGATAGCCACAGCCATAGATGAGCCACAGGAGAGGGCCTTTAGAGTCAGTAAAGTCGACATAGGGCGTCATTCCGCTCATCCAAGCCTTTCCACACATAAAGAAATTGGCCGAATCGCAACGGCCAAACAGCTCGTGCGTATAGGAGTCGGGAGAGATAAAGAACAGGATGGCAGTAGCCACCAATGCAAAGATGGCAAAGCGCGTGATATGCTGAGGTAACGTCTGTGATTTCATCTTTTATCGTTTAGGCAACAAAGATATGGAAAAAAAGTGATATTTGAAAAATATTTTGTACTTTTGTTGCCAAAACAAACCTACTTGCAGATGAAAAAACTCGTATCTATTCTGGTACCGTGCTACAATGAAGAAGCGTCGCTGCCGCGGCTGTATGAAGAGGTAAGTCGGCTGATGGACGAACAGACCGCCTACGACTGGGAGTTGTTCTTCATCAACGACGGCAGTCGCGACCGCACCATCGAGCTCATCAATGAGCTCTATGAGCGCGACGAGCGGGTGTCGTTCGTCGACCTCGCCCGCAACTTCGGAAAGGAGAATGCAATGCTGTCGGGCTTTGACTACGTGAAAGGCGACTGCGTGGTGCTGATGGATGCCGACCTGCAAGACCCGCCATCGCTCATACCCGAGATGCTGGAATACTGGGAGCAGGGCTATCAGGACGTCTATGCCCGCCGCCGCTCGCGCGGAAAAGAAAGCTGGCTGCGCCGCACGCTCTCAAATGCTTTTTACAGCATCCTCGACCATTCGACGCGTTACGACGTGCTGCGCAACGTGGGCGACTTCCGGTTGCTGGACCGCAAATGCATTGACGCATTGAAACTGCTGCGCGAGAACGAGCGCTACACGAAGGGACTGTTCTGCTGGATTGGCTATCGGAAAAAGGAGATTATGTTCGACCGTGGCGACCGTGTGGCAGGCCAGTCTAATTGGGGCTACCGCGCCCTGTTCAATCTGGCCATCGAGGGCATCACCAGCTTCACCACTGCCCCACTCCGCATTGCAACCATCGTCGGCCTCATCGTGGCAGTCTGGGCGTTGTGCTATATGGCGTGGATTATCCTGAAAGTGCTGGTCTGGGGCGACCCCGTGGCCGGTTATCCCACCATTATGTCGGTGATGCTCTTCATCGGTGCTGTCCAGCTCATCTGTATCGGCATCCTCGGCGAGTACATCGGGCGCATCTTCAACGAGACCAAAGGCCGCCCGACGTATCTCATTCAGGACTATCGGGAGCGGAGAAAAGGCAAAAATAGTGAAATTTAGGGCTATTTTTCTTTGTCGTTACAGGCGAAATCATTATCTTTGCGGCGAAATAGTATTTTAAAATACGGTATTTTCAAATACTTTAGCAACAAAGGTATGAGATTCTACGATAGAGACACGGAACTGGCCAGTCTGCAAGAAATGCTTCGGCAAAGCAGACAAGAAGGACGAATGACCGTCGTGATGGGTCGTCGACGCATTGGAAAGACGGAATTAGTAAGACGGATTGGCGACGAAAGAACGCTCTACTTCTTTGTAGCCAGAAAGACAGAGGCACTGCTCTGCCAAGACTTTGCACGCGAAATTGAGGAGAAGCTGGGTGTACCCATCGGATGGCCTACGACTTTCAGCGAGGTTTTCCGCTTCTTGCTCACATTCGCAACGCATCAGCCATTCAGTCTCATCATCGACGAATTTCAAGACTTTCAGCGCATCAACCCAGCCATCTTCAGTGAGATACAGCGCGAATGGGATACCCACAAGCGGCAGAGCAAGATGAACCTCATCGTCAGCGGCTCCATATTTTCGCTGATGAAGCGAATCTTCGAGGATGCCCAAGAACCGCTATTTGGACGGGCCGACCGTAAGATTATACTGAAGCCATTTGCCACAGATGTTCTGAAAGAGATACTTGCCGACCACAACCCACAATTCACACCAGAAGATTTGCTAACCTTCTTTGCCATCACGGGTGGAGTGGCGTGGTATGTTGCATTGATGATAGACAACGGAAAGACAAGCAGAAGCAAGATGTTAGCCTATCTGACAGAAAACAACTCGCCGTTTATCAACGAGGGGAAGAACATTCTCATTGAGGAGTTTGGCACAGACTATGCCGTACACTTCTCCATTCTCACCTGCATCGCCAATGGCGAACGAACCCGAGGCGAGATAGAAAACCAGCTAAAAATTGACAACATTGGCAGCTATCTCGTCAGACTGGAGAAATACTATGGTCTCATCAAGAAGCGTCTGCCCATCTTCGCCAAAGAAAACTCGAAGAAAGCACGCTATACGTTGAGTGACAGTTTCCTCACGCTATGGTTCCGCTTCTTCTACAAATATCAAGCCTTCGTCGAGAACGACGCCCTCAACCAACTGGCACGCATCATAGAACGAGACTACGACAGTGTTTCGGGATTTGCCTTAGAGCAATACTTCGAGCGCAAGCTTCGCGAATCGGGCAACTACACACGCATCGGGAAGTTCTGGGATAGGAAGGGAGAATCGG
The DNA here is from genome assembly GCA_017476785.1 of Prevotella sp. Taxonomy (GTDB): domain Bacteria; phylum Bacteroidota; class Bacteroidia; order Bacteroidales; family Bacteroidaceae; genus Prevotella. The sequence continues at coordinate 14,249 of JAFUZD010000071.1, forward strand.
AAATCGACTTGGTAGCCGTCAATGAAATTGACCGTATCGCAGATGTCTTTGAAATCAAAAAGGACCGAAAACGGTACAACGAGGCACTGCTTCGCAACAAAGTGGATGTAATGCTGAAGAGTTGCGAAGAGCTAAAGGGAATGGAAATCCGACTGGGAGTGCTGTCAATGGAGGATATGTAACTCTACTCTCCACGCATCATCGCCGTGACTTACTCCTCCTCAAAGAGTTTCAGCCACATCGGCATAATGGAATCTTGCGTGTACTGGGCGGATGACTGGCGGGCATTGCGGCCCATACGCAGACGCTCATCCGTATGCTCGGCCATCCATAGGATTCGGTCGGCCAGTGCCTGAATGTCGCCATCGGGGACGAGCAACCCCGTCTCGCCCTCGGTAATCAAGTCCTCGGCACCATAGCGACAACGGAACGAGACACAGGGCAGGCCGCACGACATCGCCTCAATCAATACCAACGGCAAACCCTCGTAGCGCGAACTCATCACGTAGAACTCGCTCTGTTGATATTCGTCGAAGATGCGAGGCGTAGCTGCATTGATGCGAATACGTCCCTCCAAATGTTTCGCCACGATACGACTGAGCAGCATCTCGCGGTCGGGGCCGTTGCCAAAGATGTCGATGCTCCACTCGGGGCACTGGTCGGCAATGAGCGCGAAGGCATCTATCAGCCGGTCGAAGCCTTTCTGAGAGGCCAACCGCCCGACGCAGATAATGCGCCGCCCGCTACCGTCGCGCTGCGGAATCGTTTCGGGCCGGCGAGTGACGGGATTGGGTATTACGGCGATATGGGGCGCATAGGGCCGCCACTCGGCTGCATCGCCCTGCGTCAGCACGACCAGCTTGTCGAACTTACCCACCCGGCGTGAGTAGTATCTGTCCTGTATGGCCACCAGCCAGCGCAGCACGGGAATTCGGTGCCACTTGTTCTCAATATTGGTGGCAAACTTGGCACAATGGCTCTCTGCAATACGCTTGGCCGCTGTCTTCAGGTCGAGAATGACGCCACAGGTGGAAATCTGATAAGTGGTAGTGATGATGACGTCGGGCTGTAAATCGTCGACTATCTCTTGCAAGCGTTGCCGATAGCGCTTCAGCAACTGCCAGTGTTTCCATAGGCGCACTAACGGCGAATGCTTGTAAAGCAGGAAGAAACGGGTATCGGTATCCAGATGGCGCACACGCTCGTCGAGTGGGAATGCCATCGGGTGCTGTCCCTGCGAATTGGTGACCAGCGTAACGTCGCAGCCATTGCGCGCCAGCCAGTTCATCTTGTCAATCAGCACACGCTCCACGCCGCCCATCGTGGCCAACGAGCGGTGCACGTACATTATCTTTTTCGGTTGCTCCATCTTCGGTCTTTACTTCTTTTTCACCAGATTATCCTCCGTGTCTTCATAATGGTCAGTAGACGAGAAGATGCGGAGGATTCCTTTTGCCTGTATCCTGACGTGATCCACAAAGCTCTGCCACATCGACTGGTTGCCTATCGTTCCATAGCCAGTAACAGCACGCGCCTTACGGTTACGGACGAAGGCGATGCGGCCATACTTCTTCAGCGCGAGCGCCATCGAGCCGTCTTCACCGCGGATAATGTCCACACGGTATTCCTCCTGTCGGCCATAGTCGGCATTATAGGCGAACACCAGTCCGCGCACACTGAGCTCGGGGCGCTTGAAGTGCTGTATATATAAAAAGGTGTCGCGGCACAACTCGAACAACGCCAGCCCCAGCCGGCTGTGGTTCTCATCCGGGAAATAGCTCCAGAGCGACGACACACAGGAGACGCCGGGGCGCATCAGCCGTTCCAGCATAATATTGAAATACTGCGGCGGGTAGAGTGTATCAGAGTCGATATCGAAGTAGTATTTCCCTTTAGCGTGCTGCAAGCCACAACGACGGGCATACCCGCAGGAATGCTGATACTCCGTGTAGTAAGGGATGCCCGACAGCTTATAGATTTCGGCCGTGCGGTCTGTAGAATCGTTGTCAACGCCGATAATCTCCACCGGATACCGGCAGTCTATCTCGCTCAATGCCCAAAGGCAAGCCTGCAAATGCTTCTCTTCATTATAGCCGATGACCACAATAGACGCCAGCGGCTCCTCACTTTGCAAGCGAGCCAGCCGCTCACGCGTCTCTGTGACGATATGCTGCGGAACTTCGGAAAAGGGTTTGTCGTAGATAGAGAGATATTTTTCGTACCAAGCCATAGCCATTTGACAATGATTAACGGGACAAAAATACGAATAAAATTCGGCACTGCAAAATAAATCTTCGCGAGAATTTTGAAAATCTTCGCGAGAATTCTAAGAATCCTCGCGTAGATTTAAAATTAAATGCGTATCTTTGTCATCAGATATACCATTGATATGAAGATTATCTATATCTATTCAGAGCTTGTAACAAAGGGAGGAACAGACCGCGTACTGACCGAAAAGGCCAACTACTTGGCCGAGAATGGTTACGACGTGACCATCGTCACGGAGTCGCAGATGGGGCGCCCGCCTATCTTTGCCCTCTCGCCTCGGGTGAAACTGCTGGACATCGGCATCGACTTCAACCGACAATACGGGCACAACATCCTATACCGCGCCTGTCTCTATCTGACTTATATACAGCGCTACAAGCGACGGCTGAAGCGCATTCTGATGCAACAACGACCCGACATCGTCGTCACTACGCTGGGACGCAGTCTGGACTTCTTGACATCCATTCACGACGGAAGCATAAAAATTGGCGAGGCGCACACCACCAAAGAGCATCTGCGCAACTTCCACCTGCTGGAGCAGCGCGGATGGCTGTTCCGCTTACTGGTGAAACGGTGGCGCAAACAGCAGATGAAAAGCATCCAGAAACTGCAGGCACTGGTACTGCTAACCCGGCAGGATGCCGACGACTGGGCAGGCACTACGCGCACTTGCGTCATCCCCAACTCGCTGCCTTTCTACCCTGAGGAGCGCAGTACGTGCGAGGCCAAGCAGGCCATAATGGTAGGGCGCTACAACGATGCCAAAGGCTATGACTATCTGATTGATGCGTGGGCCATCGTCAACCGCAAGCATCCCGACTGGAAGCTCAACGTCTACGGCTCGGGCGAGATGCACGACGACGTGCGCCGCTGGATTGACGAGCGGGGGCTGCAAGACACTATCATAATGAACGAGCCGACCGACGATATTATGCACCGCTATCTGGAGAGCTCGCTGTGCGTGGTCAGCTCGGTGTTCGAGGGATTCTCGATGGTGCTGCTCGAGGCTATGGCCTGCGGGCTGCCGGTAGTCTCGTTCGACTGCCCGTGGGGACCGCGTAACATCATCCGCGACGGCGAGGACGGACTGCTGGTCGACTATCTGAACACGCAGGCACTGGCCGACACCATCTGCCGCGTCATTGAGGACAAAGAGCTCAGACTAAGGCTGGGAAGCAACGCCAAAAAGAACATTGCAAGATATGCAAAGGAGAACGTGATGAAACAATGGACAGACTTGTTTGAATCGTTGAAAAAGAATCGTAAACCTATGGGAATCAGCAAGAAAATAGAAGACTACGTCAAAAGCACGAAATACAATATTGGCTTCATTGACGGCACGCTGGGCGACGTCATCGATGGGAAGCCGATACGGGTAAACTGGGTGAAGCATCGCTATAAGGACCGATGGTTTGCCGACCCGTTCATTCTGGACGTAACAGCTAATGACATCATCGTTCTCGTGGAAGAATGGTACGACCCCATCCAGCGTGGGCGCATCTCAAAACTGACCATCGACCGGCAGACGTTCGAACTCAAAGCACTGAAAGTGATGATTGAGGAGGACGTTCACCTCAGTTTCCCTGCCATCGACCGCATCGACGGTGAGGTGTACATCCATCCGGAAATGTGCGCCAACGGCCGGCTCGACTCCTACCACTACATTGCCGATGAAGACCGTTTCGAAAAGGTGGGGACGCTCTGCGACGTGGCCCTGACCGATTCTGTATGCAACGAGTTCTTCAATGGAAAGAAACTGATGTTCTCCACGTGCCTGCCCGATGCCAATGGCAAGGAACTGGGCATCTACGAGTGGGACAAGTCTGCGTGCCGCTATCAACTGAAAGAGCAAGTACATTTCGACGAGAACATCTCGCGCAGCGCAGGCAACTTCTTTCAGCTGAACGGGAAAACCTACCGACCGTCACAGGTCTGCATCAAGTCGTATGGGGATGCAGTCTCCATCCAAGAGGTCTGCCAGCAAAACGGCCAATGGACTTTCAACGAACTGCGCCGCATCTACTCACCCCACCCCGACCTCGACTTAGGCTTCCACACCTTCAATGAATACAAAGGTCTCATCGTAGTCGATGCCGTGGGCTATCGCCACGCCAAGTTCTGCCACTTGCTTAGGCGGCTGAAGCATATTTTCCACTAATCCCAGAACAACTATGGAGAATAAGTTTATCATCATCGGGTCGTATGCCCCCAACACACTCGGACAAATCAGAAGTCTGGGAGAGTTGGGCATCAGTCCTATTGCCATTCTGCTCAACAAGAACACCTTCAGAATCGACAAGAGCCGCTACATCAAAGAATGTTATCAGTTTGGCAACATTCGGGAAGCCCTCAATTTTGCCGTTACAAAGTTTGGCAACGAGCCACATAAGCCCTTTATCTATACTGACCGCGATGACCTCGTGGCCCTGATGAACGAGCGATACGACGAGCTGGCAGACAAGTTTTACTTCTGGAATGCCGGCGGCGAGCAGGGACGGCTCAACAAATATGCTGACAAGCGGGAGCAGCTGAAGCTTGCAGAAGCCTGCGGACTGCGCATTCCGCGAACAGAAATCGTGAAAGTGGGCGAAATGCCCCAGTCGCTCTCCTTCCCTGTCTTTACAAAAGCCGTCGACTCTCTGAATCCTTTCTGGAAAGGCAACTCGTATATCTGCCGGAACGAGGAAGAGCTACGCTCTGCCTACTCGCGAATGGACGTTGAGCACATAATGCTGCAAGAATACATAGATAAGCAAGACGAGAGCCCCATCTGCGGCATCAGCATCAACGACGGAAAAGACGTTATGCTATTCGGACACTTGAGGTGTTACCGAATGCCTGCCAACGGTTTCGGCATCTACCGATACTTAGAAGCATTCAGCAATCCGGCAATGGAAGCGCAGATTCGCCACTATTTCCGCGAGATTCGATATAATGGTGTTTTCGGATTTGACACCATCATCGACAAGAACGGTACTACATTCTTTTTGGAGAGCAACTTTAGAATTGCCCAGTACAACTATGCCTACACGAAATTTGGAATTAACCTGCCATACATCTATGCCAAATCTGTTCTTGCTGGGCACATCGCCGTTGAAGAAATAAAGCCGCCCAAGAAGCAACGAATCAACCTGATGTCGGAGTTCGAAGACTTCCGCATCTCTGTCCTACACGGCTCTCTGTCCATTCTGCAATGGTTGAAAGACGTCCGTAAGACCGACTGCTTCTACTTTTATGACAAGAACGACAAGCTGCCGTTCTTTTACACACTATGGGCAAAGCTCACCAATGCCGTCAAACAGAAACTGCATATCAGATAAAGTCCTCAACCGAGAGAGGAAAAGATATATTTCTAAAATATGATATTTCTAAAATATATTGTTAATATTACTTTAAAGATTTGCTGTTTATCGCCGAGCTTATTATCTTTGTAACAAAAAAAGTAGAAAATGGAATTTTTAGACCGGGAAAAGGAACTCAGCAAACTAAGAAAGGCTTTGGCGAGAGAATACCCTCAATTCATCGTCATATATGGCCGGCGACGGATTGGGAAGTCAACTTTGCTCAGGAAACTTCTTGACAGCTCAAAAGGTGATATATACTTTTTGGCAGACAGGACTTCCGAACCAAGTCAAAGACAACTGTTTGCCGACATCATCGGTCTGCACATTAAAGGCTTTAATGCCGTAACCTACCCAAATTGGGAAATCCTGCTGACAAATCTCAGTAAATTCGCAGGAAGCAGGATTACCGTGTGTCTGGATGAGTTTCCGTATCTTGTTCAGAGTTGTCCATCACTACCCTCCGTCTTGCAGAAGCTCATTGACTCAAAAGAGCTAAGCTTTAACCTTGTTATATGTGGCTCCTCTCAACATATGATGCAAGGATATGTATTAGATGGGAATGAGCCTCTATATGGCCGTGCAGACGAGATCATAAAGCTACAGCCCATTCCTGCCAAATACATCCAGCAAGGCATACACTGCAATAACGAACAGGCTGTTGCAGAATACGCCGTATGGGGTGGAATCCCCAGATATTGGGAGCTGCGAAACAATTACCCCAATTTTTATGATGCCATAGAGAACCTTCTCTTAAATTCCAATGGGACACTTTATGACGAGCCGTTCAGACTTCTACAAGACGAGATGAGGGACACCGTTCAAGCATCTTCCATTCTGTCTTTCATCGGTAATGGTGCAAACAAACTATCAGAGATAGCTTCAAGAGCAGAAAAACAATCATCTGATATTACTGCGCAGCTATCACGACTGAAAAATCTTGGGCTCATCGAAAAGGAGATTCCTTTCGGAGAGAATGAGAAATCCAGCAAAAAGGGGCTATACCACATCACAGACCCACTGCTACGTTTCCATTATAAGTATGTGCTACCCTTCCGTTCCATCTTAGAAATGGACAACAGCCAGTTTGTATTGGAGAAATTCAAACAGGAGGAACAACAATATGTCAGTATGATGTGGGAAGAATTATGCAGAAACTATGTAACAGCAAGAACACTTGAGGACATTCCTTATCAGAAAGCAGTACGATGGTGGGGAGTGTATTTTGACGAAGTACAACAAAAATACTTACCGGCCGAACTAGATGTCGTTGCAGAATCCTTTGATAACAAGCACGTATTAATTGGAGAATGTAAATGGAAGAACAACGTTGACGTACATTACGAGATAGAAAGACTTAAGAAAATCTCCAATGGTCTGTCTTTTGCCAAAAACCACCAAGTACATCTTGCCCTGTTCTTAAAAAAGCATCCAGACATTTCACCAGATGTCACTATAATTACACCTGAAGATGTTATGGATTAATTATCAAGCCTCAATATGAAATGACAAGAACGACAGGCGGCCGTCTTTTACACCCGCTAATCAAAATGACTAAACCAATAAAGAAATGAGAATTGCATATATAATGTATCCGGGAGCCTGCTATATGGGAGTTGGTGATGGCAGCAAGATGCAAGCGGAAATATGGATTAATGAATTAGAAAGGAAAGGACACCACGTAGACAGGATTAATCCGTGGGGGCACTACAATTGGAAGAACTATGACATTGTCCACGTTTTTGGCTTCGGACTATGGAACTATGATACCATCCACTGGGGGAGCGGCATTAATCCGAATTTTGTTTTCTCACCCATCATTGACACCAACACTCCGATGTGGAAATACCGGCTGGCAACCCATTTCGGCTGCGAAAAATTACGTCTGTTCTCGCAGAACTATATACTACGGAAAATTAAAGCCGATGTCAAGATGTTTTATGCAAGAACAAAATATGAAGCCGACTATCTTCACAGAGGATATGGCATCCCAAACGACCGAATTACCATTGTACCTCTTTCGTATAGAAGAGACCTTTACGACCCGTCAATTTCCAAAGAATCTTTCTGTCTGTTTGCGGGAACGATGACCCAACCCCGCAAGAATGTCCCCAATCTTATTAGAGCTGCAAAAAAATACCATTTCAAATTAGTTCTTGTAGGCAACAAAGGTAATGCAAGCTCAGAAGCACAATTAAGGCAACTGATTGGTGATGCCGACAACATCGAGATAAAAGGATTCGTTTCCGACGACGAATTGGTTTCACTTTATAACCGAGCTAAGGTTTTTGCATTGCCCAGTCTTAATGAAGGAGTGGGACTTGTGGCGTTAGAAGCGGCCGTTCACGGATGCAATATCGTCATTACCAAACTGGGATGACCCAAAGAATACTATGCAGACGACTCTGTCCAATTGGTTGACCCTTATAGGGTTGACGATATAGGAAAAGCTGTGATAGCGGCTATGCAAGACTGTACTTCACAGCCTCGATTGCGAGACGAAATCATCCACAAATACAATGTGTCCACCTGCGTAGACAGATTGATTACCTCCTATCAAGAAATTATAAGGAAATAGCTTCCACCACTTTCTGCATTTGATTTTTCCACGAGAGGTCTTGGACAGAAGCACGGATAGCGGTTGCATCAAACTGGTTATGGTCGATAAAGTCCAAGATGCAGGTAATGTCTATCGGACTCTCGTCGGCCGGAACACGCAGCACATAAGGTTTGTCGTCGAAATCCGTGTCCTGCTCGGAATAGACAAAAGGGATACCGCGGGTGGCATACTCGCGGTTTTTCAGTGTCTTGATGTTGGTAATGCCACTGCGGTGGCGTGCCAAGCTGCCAATAGCGAAGCGACTGCCATTGAACACGTCGTCTAACTGCTGACCAAAAAGCTGGCCGTGGAAGACCACTTTGTCGGCAATGCCGTATTCGGCAATCAGTTCGGCAAAGCCACGGGCGTGGATAGAGTCGTGCATCTCGCTGTCGGCCACTCCCCCGACAATATCAAAAATCACCTTCCGTGGGTTCTTCGCCGTGCGATAATACTCACCCAGTCCGGCTATCAGGCGGTCGAAGCCGTGCCAATAATGCACCTCGGCCACGCCTACCAGATGTATCTCGTCGTCCACACGAAAGTATCGATGCAGCGGAATGCTGTCGAAGTCTACCCCATTGCTGATGCGAATGGTACGCTGCCCGAAGATTTCTTCGGCATCCGAGAAGGTCACAATGGCATCCATCTGCTGCGACAACTTACGCCGAAACAGCTGGTCCACTTTCAGTCCGAGACGGGTAGCCAACGGAAATCCGACGAACTCTGCATCATACGGATAAGTAGGTATCTCGGTCACTGCGTGAATACCTGCCTTACGGAGGCGTGCAAACAGCCGAACAAGCCACGGGTTGGCATTCTGGAAACTGCGGGCATAAACCAGCGAGATGCCTTCACGTAGACAATAGTCATAGATACTGCCATAGCTGATACGCTGACGAAGTCCGGCCAGTGCCCCCATTCCAAAGTCGGCCAGCACCTCGTTGTCCACATAGCGGCAGCGATGGCCATCAGGCGCAAAGGTGTAATAGCACAAACGCACCTCATAGCCGTTCTGCCGGAGGCCCTTCACCTGATTATGAATCTTCTTACTGATACCGCTGACTTCCGAAAAGCCGTGATATACGAGAAACAGTATCTTCATTGCACTCATTCATCATTATTTACGTGCAAAAATAAGGAAAAAAAGTGGAACGGCGAAGTTTGACACAATTTTTATCTCCTTTTGGAGTGAAATTCACTGAGAATTCGTAACTTTGCAACTGATGATAAAAGTCAGTGTAGTCATACCTATCTACAATACTGGCA
>JAFUZD010000072.1 GCA_017476785.1 Prevotella sp.
ACCTCCACGCTGGAGTTGCCGCGCAGCGATATCTCGCCGTCGGTAGTCACCTCTATCGAGGGAATGTTCTCCAGCAAGTCGCTGGCCGAGCCGCCAGCCGCCGCCAGCACTTGGTCCACGGTAAACGTCTTGCGGTCCACCTCCAGCCGCATCTGCGAGCGTTGCCCCGTCACCTGCACCTCCTGCAGCACGTTCTGGTCCTCAGCCAGCCGGATGGCCGTATAGCTGACGCGCCGGCTGCGGTCCGTAATGTCGAAGCTGCGCACCGCGGACTTATAGCCCACGAACGTGACGCGCAGCTCGTAGCTGCCATTAGGCAGCCCGCCGATGGCAAAGTCGCCCTGCTCGTCGGTGATGGCTCCCTTCACCAGCTTGCCGCCTTTGTCGTGCACTCCCACGTTGACGAATTGCATCGCCTCGTCCGTCTGTTTCTCCAAAATCTTTCCCCGCACCATTCCCTGCGCCGCTACGGCCAGCACACTGAGCGAGAAGACAAATGTAAGTAAGAATCGATTCATAACGCTTTCTGTGACGAACGGCCACTGCAATGGTTTAATGCCCCAGTCACACTTTTTTCGGTGAGAGCCGCCCCATTCTCAACTAAAATGCGTAACTTTGCACACCGAGTAACCTCAGAACAACAAAAAAACCGACCTAATTATGAAACTACAAACAATGTCATTCGCCGCCATCGTGTGCGGCATCGCACTGCTGCTGACCGGCTGTGCAGAGAACAAGCTCAGAAGTGCCGTAGAGCAAGTGAACAGAGAATGCCCGATGGACCTCGGCACGGCGGGCAAGATGGAGAGCGTCAGCTACGAGGACGACTGCGTCAGCTTCAACTACGTGTTCAGCGAGGAATACGTCAGCATAGAGAAGATGAAGCAAGACCCCGAGCTCATCAAGAACAGCGTGCTCACAATGTTCAGCAACCCGCAGGGGCCTATGAAGGACTTCATCCAAGCACTCACCGAAGCCGGCGCCTCCGTGAAATTCAACTTCCAGAACCCTAAGGGCGACCAGAAGCTCAGCATCGACGTCAGCAGCGAGGAACTGGCAGGAGCCCGCAACGACGCCCACACCACCGACGCCGACAAGCTCGACGCCGCCCTCCGCTCCACCAATCTGCAGATGCCGATGGACCTCGGCGACGGGCTGGTCATCACCCAAGTCATCACCGAGGGCAACACCGTGTTCTATCTGTGCAGCGTTGACGAGCACCAGCTCGACTTCAAGCTACTCAAGTCACAGGCCGCCGCACTGAAACAGGAAATCACAGCCAACCTCGCCGCCCTCAGCGGCTCCGACGCCAAGTTCATAGAGCTCATCGCCAACGCCCACAAGCAGCTGGGCTATCGCTACAAAGGCACCACCAGCGGCCAGCAGATGGACATCACGCTGACCACCGACGAGCTCAGACAGCTGCACCGGTAAACAGAAAACCGAGAGCCGGGAACCCGGGACGTGCCGCACGCGGCAACCAAAATTTCTCAGTCCCCCGTTCCCAGTTCTCGATTTTAATTCGTACCTTTGCCCCCGCAAAGAGCACTGCCCTGATAGTTAAATGGATATAACAAGGCTCTCCTAAAGCTTAGTTCCGAGTTCGATTCTCGGTCGGGGTACGCATTAAGGAGGAACAATACAGACCGATGACCACACAGCGCTATCACCTACCGCACAATGCCATAAGGATAGACGAATTCGACTTTCTGCTTGGTTGCATTAACACAGAAAGGCCCTACTACACCTACGCCGAATTGCGTAGCTTGTTTCTCTTTGAGCAAATCAGGCAACGAAAACTCGAGTCTTTCCACGAGCGCTATCACCAGAACCTGACAACGCACAGCGACCCGGAAGTGAGCGCACTGTATGCACGGATTGTGCAGATGTCCGCCGACCAACTACAACCGGAGGATACAGACGCTCTGCTTGACGTCCAATACACACAGGCCAAGACGTTCAAGCAGGTGTGGAACGAGACCATACGCGACTACACGGAGTTCTTCGCTTTCCTCGGACTGTTGCCGTCCTACTATAAAGGCCGTCGCGGCGATGACGGCAAACGCCATTACGTCAGCGGATTGCTATGCCGCTATCGCAATGGCGAGGCTTCAATGCACGATATCTTGATGGGCTTCAAATACCGTAACGCGTGCAAGAATGAGGCGAACTTCGATATGTACAGCATAGAGGTGCGTCCCTTCTACATCGCACTACGGGCACTGCAACACTACAATGCAGCCGGCTATCACATCGTTGACCCGCACATCATCTCTGCCGTGGTCACTTTCTCACAAGACGAGAATGCCAGCCTGCAGAAACTCCTCTGCGACTTCGACAACCCTACACTACCATTAGAGGACTACCAGAACTTGGGCCTATTTCCACAAGACCAGCACGAGTTCCAGAAATGGGTCGAGGAGGCGCGGCGGGCAAGTTCGCTGCTAAAGCCTTATCTGGAAGCATTACAGGCAGTCAGCGTCAGACGGGCAGGAAGATCTTACAAATACGTCATCCAACCAGAGCATTTCCACTTGGACAAGACGCCCGAACGCAGCGTCTTCTGCGACGGGACGGTTGGACACTACCGGCTGACGCCGATGCTGGGAAAGGTCATCAACCGCTGCCAACACTTTGCTGACATTGCGCAAGAACGCCGTATAGGGTTCAACAGCCTGTTCGACGACAACTTCACTGCGCAGGAGAAGGTAGGCATTCTGAAAGAACTGCAGGCACAGGGAGCCGTGAAGGCATTCGACGTGGCGCATTCCGAAGCTGTGCTGAACATACGCCGCTGCCAACTGGCTATCAATCCCTATTGCGATATGGATGGGCATTGAGGACGCCAACTATGTCGATAATATCGGCAGCCTGCACCTCGACAGCAGTCGCATCGACTTCATTGAGGACTGTGACATACAACCCAATCTGGACAGGCTGGCACAGATTGCCCGTCAGTCTGACGGGACGGCTTATGAGAATGCCCTCTTTGACCTCATTAACCAGCACCTAACCGTCTTCCGCAACCGCCAGCACTATGGCACTCAAGCCACAGGGCAGCGGCTGAGCGATATTGCCTTCACCGCGCCCATCAAGAACAGCGATGGACAGGATGCCAATATTCTCGTCATCATTGAGTGTAAGGCAGGAAATGCGGTGCGCGCCTTCGACGAGCGAAAAGAGCGCGATGACATCATCAACGTCGTCAACCGCTACAACGAGCAGCACATCGACTATGCAGGCATCTGGTACTGGGTGGCCGACAGCGACGCGCTGCCGACTGAGGGAGCGCACGGAGGAAGCCGCGCCTCAAACCTCTCAAAGTCATTTGCAGAGAAACTGAACGACTTGCAATTTACCATCACCGAGTTGTCTCGTGTACCAACGATCGTCACTGCCTTCTCAATCACAGCACTCACCACTTATCTGCGCTACCTGTATCAACACACCAACAACGGCCACGATAAGGTCATCACTAAATTGACCGTACCCCACTTCTGGCGATGGAGCAAGCATTTTATGCATCTGCAATATATCACGATTCACCACAATCTAAACAGCCTCAACCAATAAAGAATGGAGAACAAGCTCAACGAACTGGACGGCAAAGAGTGGATTAAATTCACAAAGAGCTGGTTTAAGATAGCAGCAAAGAGCCGCACCAAAGAACAGAAAGACCATCCCGCCAAATATCCGGAGGAGCTGGTTGAGGAGTTTGTGGCCTTCTTCACCAAGACGGGGCAGACGGTGCTCGACCCGTTCGTAGGGGTGGGTTCAACCATTGTGGGAGCCGAACACATCGGCCGCCACGGCATCGGCATCGAGCTGAATCCCAATTTCTTTGCCGTAGCACAGGAGCGCGTATCGCCCGACGCACGTCTGATATTGGGCGATGCACGTCAGCAACTAGCACAGATTGAGGACGAGTCGATAGACTATATAATGACATCGCCACCTTACTGGAACATCCTGCGCAAGAAGCGCGGGCACAGCGACTCACAACATACAGGGCGTGTGCGCGAGGGGCTGGCGCTCTACTACTCAGAAGACCAGAACGACCTTGGTAACATTGACGACTACAACCGCTTCATCGACGAGCTGGACGGAATCTTCCGTCAATGTGCCGACAAACTGAAACGGGGAAAGTATATGACCATTGTCATCCAAAACTTCCGCAATGACGACGGGCACTATATGACACTGGCGTGGGACTTGGCACAACGCATCTCTGCCTACTGTCCATTTGAAGGTGAGCGCATCTGGCTTCAGGAGGACAAGAAATTGGGCATCTGGGGATTCCGCTCGTCGTTTATCCTGAATATCCACCATCACTATTGCCTTATCTTCCGCAAACGATGAAAGAATACCGCATCCACAGCATTCACCCCTATCACGCCAAGTTCTATCCGGGCATACCGCTCTACTTCATACAGAAGTATGCCACAAAAGAAAGTGTCGTACTCGACCCTTTTTGCGGGAGTGGTACGACACTGGTAGAGACTAACTTGGCTGGACTCGAAGCAGACGGAGTGGACATCAACTTCCTCTCGGCCAAGATGTCACGAGCCAAAACGCTCAAAACAGACCGGGAGAAACTGGAGCAATATGCGGACTACATCAGAAGCTCGACCGACGAGCGCGACATCCACTTTCCAGACCACGAATACTGGCTGACGACCGAAAACTATCGGAAGATATGCCGACTGCTCAACGGGATACAGAGCATAGAGGACGAGGATTATCGCAACGTGTTTGAGGTGTTACTATCAGCCATCATCAAGACTGTCTGCAACAAACGCGATACGTGGAACTACGGCTACATTGCCGACAACGTGCTGCCCAACAAACCCTGCCTTCTGGATGCAGAGCGGACATTCTGGAAAAGATATGAGAGCTATCTGGAAGCTGTAGAAGAATTGCCTGCCGATTACGAGAACCGCGCCCGCGTATTCTGCTGCGACGTCAGCGATTTCCGCCCTGACCGCCAGTATGACCTCGTCATCACTTCGCCGCCCTACCCTTTTGCCGTGGACTTTGCACGCTATAACCGACTCAGCTACTATCTCCTCGGAGAAGACTTGGACGATGCCGTGAACCGCGAGACGGGTGCCCGCAACAAACGCAACCGGCGGGGATGCGTGGAGCAGTTCTTCAGTGAAATGGAAACCATCTACCAGTCTATCCACCGGTGCACCAAGTCTGGTGGACTACTCTGTATGACGATTGGAGATACAAAGCGAAAGAAATCGCCCATCCTCTTCACAGAATGGCTCACGCATCTACTCAATACGTGGGGATGGAGCATCGTTGAGAGTGGCACACGACAACTCTCTCGCCAGTCGATGGGGCAGAAACGCATTCCTACCGAGAACGTACTGGTTCTAAGAAAAGGCTAAGCCCCCTCTTTTTTCACAATTTAGCCATAAAGCGTTCGCGGTCGACCACAAAGCGGATGTGTGTCCCTTCGCCCAGCAGCTCCTCGCCGGCGTAGGCGGCGATGCGGAACGTTACTTTGCGGCCGTCGACGGCTGTCACTTCGGCGGTGGCGGTGACGACATTGCCTACTGCCGTGGGCTTCAGGTGCGACGAGGCGATATGGGCACCTACGCTGGTACTCCCCGCTGGCAGGTGGGGACTGATGGCGAGCATTGCGGCATTCTCCATCAGGGCGAGCAGCATTGGCGTGGCCAGCACGGGCAGCTCGCCGGAGCCGACCGCCGCGGCGGTGACGTCGGCGGTGACGGTCAGGGTGCTGGTGTGCTTCTGTCCTTTCTCTATCATTGCTTTACATTGTTTTTGGGGTGACGACGGGCAGCGACGGTCTCAGAATGACAGCAGCGACGCCAACAGATGGACGGCTCCCAAGAGGATGAGGAGGGCACCGGCGACGTTGCACCAGAAGGCTACACGCTTCTTCTTTTTCTTCGTGGTGGTAATGAGGCTGGGCAGTAGTTTCCACACGGCCAAGCCGAAGGCGATTTCTATGATGGGTCCTAACATATATTCTCTTTGTTTTTTCTTTTTGCTTTTATTCCAGCCCGAGCTGCCGGTATAGGTTGTTGCACAGGGCGTCGATGCCTTTGTCGTAGGGGGTGTAGACGCTGATGGCGTAGTATGAGACGCTGCGGAAACGCTTGGTCTTGCCTATGAGGTGGGGCAGGGCCATATCGTCGCTGACGAAGCGACGCAGGGCGTCGGGGTTGGTTGTGTCGATGCCGCCCAGATAGCCTGCATCGCTCTTGGGCAGGACGAAGGTGAGGTCTATCTCGGCCAAATCTCGGCCTGTCTTACCGAGCAGCAGCACCAGACTGTCGAAGACGTCGACGACGTCTTGCTGCTGGGCGGAGGCAGACGGCCGCTGTGCCTGCAGCCACTGGCGCAGGGGGGCTGAGATGTCGTCCTCACTGAGGGCCATAGTGAGCGGGTCGAGGATGAAGAAGAGGGCGGTCACGTCTTTGGAGAAGCGCATCATCTCTGCGTCGAGCTTGGCGTCGGTGATGTGCTCGCCGGCGATGTCGTTCAGGTAGAGGTGGTAGGGAAGTCCGCCGCTGGTGCGGGGCAGGATGCACTGGATGGAGGCGCGCTGGCCCTGTGCGGTCTTGGCGGGCAGATGGTCTAAGTCCAAGTGGCCGTTCTGGGCGAAGAAGCGGGCGGTCTCTTCTATGGTCCGGCCAGATCCGTCGGTGAATCGGAAGTCTTTGTAGACGAGCATCAGCCAGCCTGTGATGGCACTGAGCAGGGTGGTCTTGCCTGACTCGGGGCGGCCTACGAAGCCGACGTGCTTCTCCGTACCGGTCTCGAAACTGATGAAGTGGCCGCAATGGGGGCAGCGGCGCAGCAGGCGGTCGCGCCCGTTGGCTATCAGGGTGGGCATATCGCGGTTGGTCTGCGGATGGGTGATGTGGAACAGGCCGTAGATGCCGGGGCGCAACGGGGTGGGCAGTGCTGTGGGCAGTGCACCGCCGATGACGTCGTAGTATTCGGCGGGCTCTGACGGCTCGTGGCACCACGGGCAGGGGTGCTTCACGTTGTAGCGATAAGTGGTGAGCCACTCGTAGCCGCGCAGGCAGAGGGCAAAGAGGGACATCAGGATGGCGGCGAGCAGGAATGCTACTAAGGGGGCCAGACTGATGGCGACGGCTGTGAGCCAGTAGGTCTGAATCAGATGCAGCGAGAACTGCCATACGTTGACGGCGTCGAAGAAGGCCATTCCGGTGGCCACGCAGCTATTGCCAAAGGCACCTATCGGCTCTTCGTAGTGGACGATGATGCCACCGATGGCGGCAAGAATGATGCCAACGATGGGGTTGGCGAAGAGGCAGATGATGCCGCCCACCAAGAGTATCCAGCCTATGATGACGAATATCCACAGGACTATCTTTATCAGCCAGAGGAAGCCCCACACGACGCTGCCTATGGCCAGCAGCAGGGCGATGGAGCAAGCGAGGGCGATGAGCACTCGCAGGGAGAGGCCGGCAAAGAACTTATATGGTCGCAGGGAGTACATAAACATAGGCCGCATACCAGTGTCGGTGCGGACCTCGCCCTGCAGACTGTCTTTATCGGGGGTGTTGACGGAAAAGGAGAACGCGAAGAGCAGCACCGTGAGGAGCAACAGTATCCACGGGGCAGAACGCTGCAGCCAGCCGATGAATCCACTGCTGTCGGCATTGGACTCTCGGCTGGCTGGGTCTTGCAGGGTACGGGGGTTGGATATCTGGCGTAGCTTGGTGAGGTCGGTATAGTAGTACGACCCGTTGTGAACGAATCCTATCCACGTCACGCCATCAACTTCTTGGGGTTGCTCCAGAGTGTTCACAAAGATGGTGTCACCCTGGCTTAATTGAAAACCCACATTGTCCTTTCGCTTGGTGGTCTTGCGTTTCCCTGAGTACAGGCTGGGACTTGTACGCACGTTCAGGCTCTCTGTGTCCACGACGTAGCAGGTGGGGACGCTCTTGTCGTCGCCGAATGAGGAGTAATAGCCACTCTGGCTTGCGGCAGCGGCGTTGAGTGACCCGCCGAGGGAGAGCAGCAGGGCCAACAGCAGGCCGGGGACGAGGTCGACAAAACGCTTCAGCTCCTTAGGAAGCTTGCTCAGCTCACCTTTACGCCGGGCTTCGGCAATCCTACGGCTCACCTCATTGGCATTCTCTTCCACCACCTTACTCACCTGCATATTGGAATTCCGCAGATACTTTTCTACTTTCTGTAGCTCGCTCTCGCTGAGTATCTTGGGGGTGGCACTGCTCTCTGGCGCGCCATATTCCACACGTGGTTCCTCTTGTCGCTGCACAGGTTTGGGGGCAGCATCTGCCTTCCGAGCGTCTGGCCGGGGCGACTGTGCCAATCGCACCGTTTCCTTACTCATCTTAGGCGATTCTTTCTTGGCAGGCTTTTTGTCGTTCCCTTTGCCCTCTCGACTAAACGGCGAAAAGAGTTTCTTGAAGAAGCCGAATATCCGCTGCTTATTCTTATACGAATCGTAATCCGACCGATAGCGCCGGCTCTGAGACAGTATGGCATCCGTCTCCTTAGTGAAGCCGTTCTCCTTCAGCACGTCCATTGCCTGAGACAGCGTAAAGCCGCTGGTCTCTAATGCAGAGGCTACCATCGTCTGCTGACTGCGGGCATCCATCTTACCCTCGGCCACCAGCTGCTTAGTCTGAGCAATGATCTGCTTGGGGTCCAGATGCCAGATGCTACGAAGTGCTTCAACAGCTTCGCCGCTGAGAGAGCGCTCCTCGAAGAGCAGTGCTTTGACGGCGTCGCCCGTCTTGCTCCGGACCATTCCTGCCTTAGAGAGCACGGCCAGCACGTCGCGATAATTATGCACACTGACGCTGGCATTGTCGTAAAGCACGTCGCACAGCAGCTCTAACCGCTGATAGGCGGCGTCGGCCTTGGCTTCGCTCATCGGTGCCAGCAACTGCTCGTCCAGCAGCTTAGCAATGGTCTGCCGGTCGCTGCTGGCGGAGACTTCGCTCACAATAGCATCGTACACCCCACCGAAGAGGTCGCGGAACTGCTCGGCCAAGAGCTGGAAGACCGAGCGGTTCTGGTCTTGGTACTTGGCAATCAGCTGGATGGCTGCCTTCAGGGATGTAGGCCGCTGCTCTTTCTCCATCGTAAGGAGATAGGGGGCCAGCTCCGGACGCTGCAAGCCCTGAGCCAAGTTGTGCGTATATTTCCTGACGGTGGCGAGCCCCAGAATGCGGATGGCTTCTGCCGGCTGGGCCATCAGGGCTTCTTCTATCTGCACCCGATACGGCGTCACGATGTCTTCTACCAGAGGGAGATACTTCTGGTATATCTCAATTTGGCCTACCAATGCGGCCGTCTGTGCCGTCTGCTGCTCTGCGAGGCTGGGAGCGACGGCAGCGTCAAGTGCCTGTTCCAGCAAGCGCACGAAGGGCTGCCGGTTTCCAGCAGCGTCGGCCGTAATCAGCTTGTTCAGGGCGGTCAGCAGCTCTGCGTCTTCTTTCTCTTCCTGATGCAGCATATCGAGCGTGAAGCGCTCCGGCATTTGGGTATAGTGATAAAGCGTCTTGACAGTGTGGCTATGCAGGCTGCGTATATCTGTGTAAGCGGCCGAGAGCACAAAGTCTGTCAGCCGGCGCACGGCACCGAGGTCGCCCGCACTGACCGCATCCAGCACAATCTGCCTGTAGGTATCCGACTCTTTCGTACTCAGCGGTGCCCCATTCAAGTCGACAAACAGGTCGGAGCCCAGATACTGCGTGCTGTAATACTCATTGACAAAGTTCACCTCTGCAGGGACATTGTACCCGTTTCCTGTGAAATTGGTAGAGAAGGTGAAGCCTCCCACCTTACTGTCTGACATCAACTGAATAACATCTGCTATCAGCAGGTGGGTCTTCTCCCAACCATACTTCACAACCAGCTTCTTACCCGACAAACGAGCTTCAATCAAAGCAAACAGCAAGTCTACTGTCTTTTCCGGATTGTCGAGCGGACGACGGTCGTCACTCCTGAGCGTCCATTCTTCCACTGGAAGGGGTGCAGGGTCGCCCGTGGCCAAGTCGGCCATCTCGCTGTTGGTCACCAAGGGAGCTGCATCCTGAGGAACGAACTGGCTCTTTCCGCTTTCGGGATGCTCGTACAGAATCTGGAACACGTCACGCGACGGACGCTCTTCAAAGAGATAAAGGTCTATCAGATAGTTTCCGGTACGTCCGGCAGTGCCACTTACCTTTCCGTCGGCCCCCTTTGCATAGAATGCCTCCGTAAAGCCCAGATAGACATTACGTCCCACGATATAGAGTTTCTTGCCTTCGACCGCCTCTTCCAGATAGAAATAGCGGGGAGGGACTACGCGGATGGCACTGCCATCGGCTATCAGCTCAGAGGCCGTGGGCATCTTGCAGCCCTCAACGTTACTGTTGAAACGCGTTGACTGAGTCACACACGTCAAGACGTGCTGCAAATACTCCGACGGGGTTCCTTCTGTCGCCGTGCGGATACCGAAGCCATTACCACCGTTGAGCAGACGCTGCGATGAGGTATAGATTACGTGATAGAATTTCATATGCAAAACTATTTTTTAGGAGTGTCGTCGTTAATGGTTTCAAAAGCAAAGCCGCCGATTTTCGCCATAGTCCACAACAATGGATCCATCACACGATAAGGGCGGATACTGTTAGTAGTAATGATACTGCCATTAGGCTTGCTGCCGATAGCAGACATTCCAAAGAAGCGACCAATGGGGAAGATGGTCTTGAACTCTTTTGGATAGGCACCCATATCCCACTCGCGCATTGAACTGGCAATGGCATCGTGGGCATCCTTAATCTGATTCATATCGAATACGTTGAGCCCGTTGATATAGCTCTTGTCTACCAGACCACTGGGCGAAAGGAAACTGCTGCAGTCGAATCCCAGTCGCTCGTGATACTTCAGGACGACGTCAAACTTGCTCAGCACAAAGGCCACTGGCTTGTTCTTCACCGCCTCATTGTCTATCACAAAACGCTTCAACGTGTTCCAAGTGATGTCGAAATCGTCACGGTCGGCATCGGAACGCCCCAGCTCTTCGTTCTTTTGTAGCAGGATGTCCTTAATGGCAGGAATGGAGGTCGTGTCGAACAATACGATGACGGCTTTCGACTGCCGGAGATACTGCGCATTGGCTTGTATCTGCTTGTTGTCTTCAAAACTCTCGCCTGCCGTATCGTAGAACACCAGATAGATGGACTTCTTGGGGTCTTGACGCTCATTCTTTTTAGGGTCGGTACTGTCCAGACGGATAATCCACGGCAGGGATATCGACTTCTGGGCCGTCTTCTGCAACACCTCGTGGTTGGTGTTCAGCGTACGGATGGCTTTGCGATACATCTCGTCGGTATGCCAGTTCTTGTCCTCTCCCACCTGTTCCAGCGTAGCATCGAGACCTATCTCGTAGCCGTGCTTACGCAGCTCATAGAGCAAAGCAATGATATAGTGGGTCTTGCCGCTGTTGGGGCCACCGATAACAGAAATGATTTCTGCCCCATCTTCCACCATCTTGGCTGGCAGCTCATTATGGCAGCTCGGGCAGATATAGTCGTAGTCTTTGCTGCCACACACGTCGCAGGACATATCGTCTTTGCGCAAGAAACGGTGACGGATATGGTAAGCGTGACGCTGCATCTTATTGGCATTCTCACTGTCTACCTTCTCCCAATAGGCGAAGTACACGTTATCCTCTTCTTCGGGACAACGCCGGCAACGCAACATTACGTCTTTAGAATCAAAGATTTCGTAGCAATATGGACAGGTTACTTTCATAATGACATTATCGTTTTTTATAGATTTATACGCTTGGACTCACAATAGAGGCGGCTGGTCAGATGGGATGACTCTTCATTGGGCAGCAACTGAACGACCAGAGAACCGTCTGACGGTGCAGGCAATGCCGACAATGGGACTGTTGTCTCATAGGAGCTGGCTTCTTTTTCGAGGTCTGCACACCAAGCACGCCGGTCAACCTTCACATCTTTCTTGTTGGAAATCATCAAGACGCAGGGGAACTGCAGCGTGTCATTGTTCTTAACTTGCACCACAACGTGGAGTGACTTTTCCTTCTTTAATCCCAAGAAGCCCGACTTTGACACTTGCAATTCGCAAGTCAGCCCCACCGTAACCGTCTTGACATCGATGGCAGGGAGTGCCTCCATTGTCAGGTCCTTTGCCGTTACTTCTTTCAGGATATCGCGCTTGCCATCCAACGAAGGCTCGTTGTCCAGCTTCTGCTTATAATCCAGATAGATAGGGTAGCATTCTTTATAATGCTGGGTGCGCTCGGCTAACGTGGCGGGCAGCTTTTGCAAGCCGTCGGCCTCTTGCCGCAAATCGTTCAGCCGCTCGTCGCCCCGCTCTATATCATCTACAATCTCTTTGATATGAACTTCGTTCAACTGCCTCAGATCTGTCAGCAGACTGAGATGGGCACCCACCTCCTGACGCGCACTGACCAGATGGCTGAGTGCAAGAGTGAGCGCATCGTCTGTGGCCATCCCCTTCAATAGTTTCTGAGCCTCTTCAAACTTGCTCTGCTTCATACAAGCCTCCCACGCCTCTTCTATGTCGGTCGTTCTGGACTTCAGCTGCGCTATTGCCATTGACACTTCCTTAATGCTGTCGCCAATTGCATTACGCAACTTGCCCAATGTCTCAGCATTCTTTACGTATTGGCGGATACGTTCACGCTCACTGGCCAAAGTCAGATAGCGTCGCTCCAGTTCGCCAACAGGCTCCACCTCCTGACCGTGCGAATAGAAGAAGCGTCCCATTGCCTCCTGCACGGTATTGTCATTATAGAACGTGGACTTTTCTTGGCTGGACGTGACATCAATACAGCTGGACAGGAACTTCTCGTCACGGAAGACATCACCAATGAAGACGGTATGCCAGTGGCGCAGCCGCTTGTCAACAATATTCTCCTTATAGAACTTGGCTATCTGCCCGGTCGTCTGACGGCTGTTTTCTTCAACCAGCTTTTCCAGTTGGGCTGCGTTTATCTGCTCCGGTGGATAAATACGCCCCGGGCTCTTTGAGTAGTGAAAGCCGTCAGTCCAAATCGTGTCCCCGTCACTGTTCGCCAGCCACCGCTCTGCGAACTGAGCCTGATACACGATTTCTGCCTCAATCTCACTGGGCTGAAGAATATTGTAGTGACGCTCTGCTTTCTCGACAACCATCTTGGCCAATGCCATTTTCTTGAAATCGTCACCGATTTTCTGCAGCGCCGCTGGCTTATCCCCCTGCATAAAGACTTCTCCACACCAAGTCAGCGTAGAGAGAAGGATGTGGTTACCCGTTGACTGAATAACCAGCAACTGGTCGCCAAACTCGCGCTGCACCATCGAACGGTCGTCGTGAACGACTTTTTCGGCCACCAAATCGTTCAGCTCTACACTGTAGCTACGAACAGTCAATCCCTTCTTTGTCAGGAAATCAACCAATTGGCGGCGCGCTTTCAGTCCAATGGTAGACGCGAAATTGAGCACAACCTCCGGAGTGTCGGTCATCAGCAGGGCTTTGAACCACTCACGCAACGCAGAATAGATGCCGGCCACATCCAACAGGTCAACATAGGTGAAAGGCTCGGCCGCCACTTTGTCGCCCTGCTCCAGATGTGCCCAGAAATCACCAAAATTCCCTTCAATCTTTGCTTCAAAGTTGGCTTTTTGCACAGAGCCGCTCTCATAGACGTCACGCCCTGACGCCTTCGAGAAATAGAGCCATAGACGGCTGTCGCCCTCTTGGTTCTGGTACTTCACAACATTACCATCGGCACCGACTGCAACTGGCAAGATGAAGTCGGTGTCGAGGTAAAGTTGCAAATAACTTGTATTGGCCATACGCCGTTAGTTTTTAAACACTTCTTTCAAAAGAACTTCCTGCAGATAGTAGAGTGCCGATGCCACAAATACAGGCATACGATAAGAGTCCTCGTTACCTTTGCGGATATTCTCAATATACTTACGGTATTCAGAATCGCGGATAATGAAGCTGTTCACATTCTCTACTTCCCGTGCACGCTGCTCCAACTGATTGGCATCGGGATAGATGCTGGAAGCACGCCCCACGAACTTCGTGAACACCTCGATGAAGTCGCTGAAGTTCTGGAACTTATCCGGCATCGTGATGGCACCCTCATTCTCGTAGAAGTTGTCGTCAACGATATCCAGTTCGTTCATCAGCTGGCCATTAAGCAGCACGTTCAACTCTCCTATGACTTCCTGCTTACGGGCGTCATATTCCTTAGGAGCGTTGGCCTCACGCTTACCGTAGACTATCTTACGATTGGCCGTTATGCCTGCTATGCGATGCTGCGACACCAAGCCGTATGCCACTTCCGACTTATTCTCCGAGTTCTTGTTATGACCGAAATTAGGATCATTGACATTATCGAAGATACAATGGATTGCATTGTCCTGACTACGGCCAAAAGCCTCGTTAATCACATCGTTCTTCAAGCCTACCTCAAAGCAAGCATTCAGATAATCATCCACCTGATCCTGACGGAATGCAAAGAACAGCCACTCGAACAAGCGTCCGCCCTTACCAAAGTAACGAACGTGAACCTCCTTAACCTCACGCAACTGCTGAGAAAGGATGGTGCTACGCATCAACATACCGGCATAAGTCATCAGGGCACCCGTAATATAGGCAGGGAGTGCAAAAACGAAAGGCACCTCACTGCGCAAAGAGGTATAGAACTTCTTGAAGTCCTCGTCACCGTGCAACTGGTCGAAGATGTTGTTCAGGTAGTAAGGTGCACGCGTCGGAGCATCCTCTATACTACTGATTCCTTCTACGCGGATTTGCGTCTGGCGCGAGTCGTGGAAACGACGGATGCAGTCGCGGAATTTCTTTGAGTTGATGATGGCATCGAAGAACACACCTGCTGCCATACGAACAGAACACTGGGTGAACAACTGACGATCAGTGCTGCTGGAACTGCTGCCACCTCCATTGAAAGCAGGAGGCACCACAGCACCCACTGGGGGAACACCACCCGTAAATGCTGGAGCTGCGAAAAGGAAAGCCAACTCAGGTACCTGTCCGGCCGGTACCCAGCCCGGCATTCCTTGTGTCCATACCTGTGTCTGCTGGTTCAGCTGTCCACCGTTCTTCAGGTTCAGCAACTGCTGGGCGGCAAACGGCTGGGCTGACGGCTGGCCATTCAGCACCACGAAGTATTGCACATTAGGCAGTTGCGGTTCCTGCACGGGCGGCGGCATCATAGCACCACCGGGTACTGGCGGGACACCGGGTACTGGTGGAACACCGGGAACCGGCGGAACAGCAGGAATGGAAGGAGCAAACAGTGGAGACAACTCAGGAAGCTGCCCCGCAGGAGTCCAAGCTGCCATACCTATTTTATATATAAGGGAGTTGGCATCAAACTGCCCCTGATTCTTCATATCCAATAACTGCTGCCCTGTGAACGGACCGGTCTGCTGTCCATTGACGGCTACATAGAAAGGTCCTTCCGGCAGTGCCACTGGAACAGGCTGCGGCTGAGTAATGGGCTGCGGAGCAGGCTGGACAACGGGCTGTGCAAGATGCTGGGAAGCCTTTCCATTGCCATTGTCACGTCCCAGAATCAGGATATCACTGGTAGAACCTCCAATGTCTATTCCGAGGAACATATTATTGTTCTTCAGAGCAATCTTCTTGTCTAAGAAATACGAGCAAACGGCCTCAGCTTCCGTAAACGAGTTCTTGGCCTCTACGGGATAAGTGGACGGCTCGGGCAGTCCATTAAAAATGTCGCTCAAAGCCTGCATATCGCTCGAACCCATTGCGCTGGGGTAAGACCAATTAAGCGTCTTGGGATATACCCCCTCCTCAAACAGGTCGGCACAGATATGCACCCACACCATCTTCATAAATGCCTTCTTGCGACGCTTGCCTACATCATCAACAAGCCACTTCATATTGTAGCGCAGACGGCCTGCCTGAGTCATAATCTCATAGGCATCCATATTCTTCACCTCAATATTGGTCTCATTCACAGGCACACCGCCCACCAGCTCCTCGTCCATAAACGTAGCATTGGTGAACTTCTCGTCGTGCTCGTGGAGCCACGACTTAATCTGGCCATTGCTATTGATGGGTTCCTCGTTCGAGATGAACAGCAGCTCGTCGTGAGCAGCCGTCCCGCCCGCTTTGTTGTCGAAGCCGATAACCGCCAGACGATGGTTGGCAAAAGGCACCGGTTTGATGTCATCCTGATTGTCTTTCTTGTAATAGGAGCAAGAATTGGTGCTACCAAAGTCAAAGCCTACCGTTGCCGCATCCAGCTTCTTGCTGATGCGGAACATTGCCTGCGGCTCACCCGGTGCTGCTTTGTTGTCTTGCTGCCGGATGATGAGGAAGCCCAGACACGCCAGATTGCTGCCAATACGCTTACGAATCAAGATGCGGCGTAGCGGCTTGTTGGTACGTATAATCTCATACACGTGGTCGCCGGTCGTTGCTGCGACGGGATATTTGATGAGGTGCGCGAAGACTTCTCTCTTGACCTTTGTCTGCATATCAGGATCTTCTATATCCTCTATGTCCTCGAATATCGGCACCATCTGCACGTCGGGCGCATTGACGGGGAACTCACTGTAATAGTAGTAATTAGTCCAGCTTTCTGAGCAGAAGTTAGGCCAGACGAACACTTTCTGGGTCTGGTCGGGTGTCACGATGTTAAAGGTACGATTGCGGATGGTCACCCATTCACCCTGTCCGTC
The DNA here is from genome assembly GCA_017476785.1 of Prevotella sp. Classification (GTDB taxonomy): domain Bacteria; phylum Bacteroidota; class Bacteroidia; order Bacteroidales; family Bacteroidaceae; genus Prevotella. The sequence continues at coordinate 16,752 of JAFUZD010000072.1, forward strand.
CACACGTGCTTTCAGGTAGACATCCACTTTGTTGCCGTGCTTTTCGGCTTCCAGCTTCACTTTTTCGTTCTTTCCCTGAATAATCGGTGCAAATTCGTCTTTGAACACATCGTCCAGCGCATAGTTACTCAAAGGGAGGGCCACAAACCACGACTGGCCATTCTCCGCTACCTCCAAGAAGTAAACTGGCGAGCGCCGGTAATCGTGCTCCTGCAAATGTGAGCGTGCCCCCTGCTCGTCGGTCACAGAATAGGCAGAGTCGCGCCACATTGCCAGATAGTCACTGTCAATAAACAACTTCTCTACATCGCTAATCTCTTCCGGATTGGAGTTTTCTATCTTGTGGGTGTAGAAAGCATTGTTCCACCAATAGTAGACGTTCTTCACATAAAGCAGCGTGCCCAATGGTCCTTCCGGACGCTTGTAGCGAACAGGTAGGTTGGTCGATTCTTCGGCCACGCTCTTGCCAAGCACGACCTCCAAATCGCGCATCCACTGGCCGAAAGCTTTGTCAAGCACGTCGTTCACGAAACTGCTGCGCGAACCGGGCATAGCGGACAACTCGCCACCTTCGTGATCACTGTCCCAAATACCTTCCAACTCGGTCACGTACGCCCTGCGATTGGCTTGGACGCTGGTCAGGAACGAGTAGAGCTTCTTCAGGTTACCGAAGTGCTTGTCGTTATACTTAGACTCTCCCTGCTTATAGTAGATCTCAAAGCTTTGAGACAACGGGTCACAGAACTTTCCGTCATTCACCCAGTAAATGCCCTCTTCGTCTTTATCCACCTTATAATTCATTCCCGTGAAGAAGATGCTGAAAGGCGAGGTTGCACCTACCAACTGCCGCTCGGTACCATTACGATAGTACAGTAATTGCAGCTTGGGAGTGTCCTGCCCTCCTTTCTCATACTTCCAGAGAGAAGCATCGTCAAACAGCATATCAGCAAAAGTGCTGATGATATCGAGCTTTTCTTTGCGCGACTCAGGGTCAATCGTCTTAGACACCAGTTCTACGGGACGGCTCAACTCAAAATAATCCGGATGAAGCACATAGGCTGCCACCAGTCCGCGCCATTCGCTGCGCATAAAGTCATAGAACCGCATCAGCGTGCGCGTCTCGCCCGGATCCATCTCACTCTGAATAGCGTGGCAAATCAAGTGTACACGCGACCACGGCGAAGGAACGCTTGATACGAGAAGGTTAAAATTCGCAGCGTCTGACATCTCACCGCCGGTAGTATCTATGCTGTCTATAAACTGCTCTTCCTTGTCCATCTTGGCCCAGCTATTTGGCTTGGCCTGCTGTGTGTCTTGCCCTTTGACACATTTAGGTAGTAGGTTCTTTGTAATCATTGTTCGTGTAGTTTAGAAACCGTAAAGGTCGTGGAACGTCGTATACGTGCGCTTCAGCAGATTCGAAACGGTGTTCTGCATTCCCTGCACTTTGTCTTGCTTGCCAAACTCATCCTTAAACTTGCTGAATGCATTCGAGACAATGCTCACTTCGTACTTGAAGCGCGAGCCCTCGGGGAAAAGTTTGGCATTGTACTTGTAGTCGGCTGCACTGCGCGGATTCGTAGTGTAGACATCGGGATGGAACAGGAAGCCCTGATAGCCCATATCAGCGGCCGACTCCTGCATCTGCTTAATCCAGCCACTGCCCGGGTTCTCCTCCAGCCGCTCCAGATCGTAGAATGCACGGAAGAATTTGCGCAAGTTATCCACATCCTCTTTTGTCAAGCTCTTGAATGTCTCGTGCCGACGGCGGTTTTCTGCAAAGTTCTGCGGACCGTAAAGGAAGGCTGAGGCCATCATTATGCCACATTTCTCGGCAAACTTATCCTTATCTTCGCCAAAGAATGCCTCGAACGTCAGGCTGTCGGTCTCGTCGCTGCTCAACGTGCGATAGAATGTCTCACCTTCCGGACCGAACAGCGATTTCTGCTGATGCTGCTTGGCTGCCTTAAAGAAGTCATAAGCGGCCGAGGCGGCCAGCAATTCAATGTAATCCTCCTGGTTGCACTGTCCCGCACCGCCTGTCAGGCTCTGGTCCGCAGTCTTAGTCACGTTGCGCGGTTTGTCGCGACCAATCAGATAGAGTCGCTTATACGTGTGCCGCACGGTCTTATCATTATGATAGAAGAACAGGGCTGCCTGCGAGTTGAGTGCAAACTTATCACTGGTAGCAACCACATCCCCCTGATTCTTGGGAGAATCAAACGAGAAATAGTTGGTCAGCATCACCGTGCCAAACAGATTCTTCGACAACACGTCGCCCTCTCCGTTACGCGACAGGATCTGGGCTGCGCGCTGCAATGCGCGTGGCAGGATGGGGATAGAAGAGGCACCCGTACCGCCAAAGATTGAACCAAACAAGAACACTTTCGACCCGGGATTGTTCATCAGATTCTCTACGAACTTAGCCAGCCCGCTGTCTTTCGTTTTCCCGACCTTCGCTTTGTAGGCTTCTTCGATCACTGCGTGATACATCAGCATTGAGCCCATCTGCGTCTGTGCGCGGTAGCCGTGCTGTAAGTCCATACCGCGCATTTTTTTCGTCAGGAACAGGTCTGCCAGTTCGCTCTCTCTCCATTTCACGCCCTCTGCATCGTGGACCGCAGATTTCGCATCACTGTAATTCGATGCGGTATCGAAGGTGGTGCCGCGCCCATAGTCGGGGCTGAACTCGAAATAGTTGATTTTGGCCGAGAAGAGTGTATCCGAAGCTACGCCATCACGGTCGGCCGTAATGCTTTGATAATTTTTAACGAGTTTCTGCAATCGTTCGAAGTTACCATTCTTACAGTCGGTATCGAGTGCCAGCAGATTGACTTGCGTATCGTCAAACATACCCATAGCACAGAGGTGCACGAGACTTTCCGCACACCTCATACCCGTACCGCCTATGGCAATAATATTATATACATCCATAATCGGTTACATTGGTTTTGTTTTACTTAAAGATTGATGCCAGCTTGGTGTCTTTCTTCTGAGCTTTGCAGATACCGAAAGTCACCACCAAATAGAGCACTACCGCAACCACAGCGGCTGCAATCATATGGATAGTGTACTCGCTGATGAACTGGGGTTTGGAAATGTTGCGCATCCAAGTGAAATAGTTGACACCCAGACTGGTAAACAGCGTGACGACGCCCAGTATCCAGAACCACAAGCGACGCTTACGGGGCGACTGGTCGTAGGCACCCGGCTGCCAAGCAATGAGGTTGGCTACGATGAGGATGAGGACTATGAACACGATACCGATGACGGCATCTGTCATATAAGTTGCAGTTTCTGCCTGATGCAGTTTCACTGCGGTGTCAATAGCGTTTGAAAAACCTGCCATAAGATTTAAGTATTTATTGTTCTGTTATTATGAGTTGTTATCGCTTATAAGTGCTCAAGTAAATAGAGTAGATAACGGGGTTGCCTCTCTGCTCGGGACTGATGGAGGGGTCGAGCAGGGTCTGCTTCAGACTCTCATAGACCGAGGTATTCAGTCCGTAGGGCGAGTTGAACTTAAACTTGTCGCCGATATTGGGATTGCCCGTAAAGTTTTCTTTCGAGTGCTTCACGCAGATGTCAATGCGCAACAGATTGCCTGCGCTGCCATCCAGTCCTTCGCCGTTGAACTCCTTATCGAATTTCAGCACCACTTCTCCCTTTTTCCAGCCGCTTTCATCGACTACCAAGAAGTCGTCCAGCTCTTCGCCCAGCTCAGGAGCCTGCTTGCCTTTGGGGTTGAACTCCTGATAGGCATCGCTGATTTCATAGGTTTTCACCTCTATCTCTTCCGGCCGATAGGCATCTTCCTCTCCCACGGTCAGCTTGATGCCTTTGATGAAGACGCGGTCTTTCTTGTCCTCGGCATTGGCGATATAGTTGTATACATCGTCCCACTTGGCATCCAAGATATGCCACTCATAGCCCTGTCCGAGGAACACCTTACCGCTGCCATCGTCCAGCAGTTGCTCGTTCAGCGTCACACCGCTCTCAGCAATCTGCGCACTGGGGATGCCACTGTACAGGTGTACCATCTTCACCACGCTCGACTGCGGCGCATTGCGCGAGAATATCTGCTGGATATTGTTGTCGATACGGTGGTCGGTAAACAGCATATAGTAACGATTCTTCGTGAATGCGCCACTCTGATAGGGCTCACTGTACACGTAGATATCCAATCCCTGCGAGAGCCACTCTTTAAACTCGTCGGCCAGATAAGGATTGTTCAGGTTGGCACCGATACCCTGCTGATAGTACTCTCCGTCAGTGATGAGGATGGCCTCGTGCTTGTTCTTCAGTATGCTGTCCACCGCACCCTTCAGGTTACTGTAGTCCACGTTAGTGATGCTGTTCAGCAACTGATGCACCTTCATTTTGTCGTTGGTCTCAAACTTGATGTCCTGCCCCTTAATGCTGTAGTAGTTGGGATTGCAGGCAATAATGGCCGGTTGCACGTTCGTATAGAATTCCGACTGGGTAGCCGTGGTCATACAGTCCGAATAGTCGATATACAAGTCGACCTGTGCACCACCTTTACCTTCAGCATCCGTAGCCAGCTGTACCTTGCCCTGACTGGTCGTGGCTTTGTGAAATGCCCCAATGTTCGCCATATCGTCAACACGGTCGGAGGCACACGAAGCAAGCAACAGGCTCACGACGGATACGGCCATCATAGAAAGAATTGCATTCTTTTTCATTGTCTCATTTAGGTTTTTATATTTATAGTCTTGTTTTGAATCTGGTTACAAAGATACATAATTTTTCTGAAACGCCAAATAAACACATCGTTTTTTCAGCGACTGTCATACAAAAGCATCCTGCCATCTCGTTGGAGTGGCAGGATGCTTTTTCTGAATATCCTCATTCTTAATCGTTACTGGGGCTTGACCTGAAGGTCCCTGTGATGCCGGCTGTGCCTATTCCGCCATATCGGCTATTGCCCTTGCCTCGCGGTCTGCATTGGCGGCTTCTGCTCCGTGGATAGGGATACCGTCCGTGACAGTAGCACCCGGACAGAGTTTCTTGATGAACCGCACAGAGCTGCCCATCCCGCTCCCCTCATTGGTGCAGAAGGGGATGATGGTCTTACCAGTGAAATCATAGCGTTCGAGGAATGTATAGCACACCATTGGCATCGTACCCCACCAGTTTGGATAACCGAGAATGATGGTGTCGTACGCATCTATCGACTCCAGCGGGTTCTTCACCTCCGGCCGTACCTGATCGTGCAGCTCCTGCTTAGCCTCCTCAATGCAGGTCATATACGACTTTGAATACTCATAGGTCGTGTCAATCTGAAACACATCCGCTGCTGGCAGCAAGGCTTTGATTTTACCGACCACTATCTCCGTGTTGCCCTGCTTCAGGTTCTTGATGCTTCCGTTCACATAGTTCTCTCCGCGACGAGAGTAATACGCAATCAATGTCTTTCCCATATTTCCTTATTACTTGGTTGGTTTCGATGATGCAAAGATACTGTGTTTATCCAGATTGGCTGTAACACAATTTGCAGGAAATTTGACCAAATTCGGAGATTCGCCGCTTCTGTCCGGCAACGAGTACCGTTACTCTCTGAATTCTGTCGGCTTGGCACCTAAGTTAGTCTGCACGTAGCGACTGAAATGCGAGACAGACGAGAAGCCGTACATATCGCTGATGTCTGTAAACGACAGGTTGCGGTTCCGCAGCAAACGGCTGATATCGAGCGAAGCATAGCGGGTAATCCAGTAGGTTGCCGGGAAGCCGCTCACCTTCTTCGACACTTCCGAGAGATATTTAGGCGTGATGCACAATATATCTGCATAGTAGGCTATCTCTCGGTTCTTCCGATAGTCGCCCCGCTCCAGAAGCGCTATGAACTGGCTCATCAGCTGGTGGTTCTGCGAGCTGATTTTATCCACTCCGTACATTTCTGCGTGGAAATCAAAGAAGTCAAGAATCATCGTCTGCACGGCGTTGATCAGTACGTCGCGGTAGAAGTGGTGCTGAGGTGCGGCCAGACGCTGACGGATGGCGGCAAAGTTGTTGGCACATCGCACCTGCTGCTCGGGGGTGAGCCGCATTATCGGGTTCTCAAACAGTGCCAGATGCCCTTTCATACCATAATTACTTTGTGGGGTGGAAATATCGATAAACTTTTGGGTGACGTATATGACATCCACCACAAAGTCCTCGCTTTCTTGCAAGTTCTGCACCAGATCCCCCCGACGGGATATAATCAGGCAGTCGCCCTGTCCGAAACGAAACATCTTTCCGTTGCGCTCAAAGGTACAGAAGCCCGAATGGCAATAAGCGTGGCACAGATAGTCCCCGAACTCACTGCTGCTGATTTTCGACAACGTAGTGTCAGTAATAATATGTTGCATCGTTTCCATTTACATTCCCTTTCTTTAATTTCCTCCTTTTAATATTCCTCCCATCGGCCGCCATCACGCGCTCACGGATGGCCGCCGATGGCTCGCTGGCTGCATCTTATATAGGTACTACTTGCTGTCATCACCTTTCTCTCCTTTGTCCGACTTTTTGTCCTTGTCTTTCAATCGTTTGACTGCTTTGTCAAAGTCACTCTCCAGCATCCGCATTTCACGTTCCCGATATATCTGAAACTCATATTCCGCCTTTTCAATGGCTTCTTGATGAGAGACAGTGCCACTACCTTCCAGAATGCTTTTGCGCAAGTGTAGCAACTGGTCATCGAGAGCGGCAATCCAGTCGGCCATCGTCATAGGATTCTCCTCCAAAGCTTGGAGTTCGGCATAGTCAAGGAACTGCGAAGTGATAAGATTTAGTCGTTGTAGTTCTAACTCAGTAAGATAGTTCTTGGCTATCTTTACATCGTCACGGGTGACATAGTTGCCTTTGAAGTTGGTCATACCGACGAGGGGCTTTTCACTATCTACCCGGTCATATATCAGCTCAGCCGCAGTATGCTCGTGCACAGCATAGTGCATCTTGTTCTGTACGGTGGCAAAGAATAGCTTCGTCATTTTAGAACGTGGGTCATAGTCAGTCGACGTGGCATAGATGTCTGTCACCTGCTGGTAGAAGTTGCGCTCACTGCTTCGTATGTCTCGGATGCGTTGCAGCAGCTCACGGAAATAGCGGTTGCCTCCCTGCTTCAGTCGCTCATCGTCCATCGTGAAGCCCTTTTGTATGTATTCGTGTAGCCGCTGGGTGGCCCAACGACGGAAGCGTACGGCAATGGGTGACTGCACACGGTAGCCCAAGGCTATGATGACATCAAGGTTGTAGAACGTGGTATCATAATTCTTTCCGTCAGCAGCAGTTGTTCGGAATTTCCGAACAACTGAGTCGCGGTTCAATTCCCCGTCTTCAAATATGTGCTTGATGTGTTCGCTGACATTCGACTTGCTCGACTGATATATCTCCACCAGTTGTGCCTGCGTCAGCCACACATCTTCATCAGCAAAGCGAACATTCACGCTCAACTTCCCATTGTCATCTTTATAAAGTATTATTTTGTTCTTGTCCATACATTGATATATAACTCTCTTCGTAAATATGTTTATGATTACTGATTATCAGAAAGAATTACCAGAATTGTCCCCGTGTTTCTGTTGATTATAAATCTGCACACCTCTTTCATAGCACTCTTCAGGAACAAAGGTGTTCCAGTGATAAATAGGAATAGCTATTTGTTGAACACAACAACTCAAAGCTTCATATTGAATGATATTAAAGAAATAGCTAGGAAGAGAATGAAGATAAATGACTCTCTTTACGAAAGTTCCACTGTCCAATGAGTTATAATAACATTCCTCTGCTATTCGGTTTATGGAAGGTTTATCCAACTTTTCAATAATCCTTAAAGCCTCAACAACAGCATCAGTAAACAACTCTATATCGTCATTGTTTCTTTTCCTTATGACTTGTCCTCCTAACATATCTATATCAGAAAAAAGACAGAGTTCATTTATATTTTCTTTCTTTTTCTTGTTAGTCATTGTTTTCATAGTGCTTAAATAGATTATTAATGCGGCAGTTTTTTTCTTTTAGGTAATCATTAAATAGATGCTCTACCTTATCATTAATCGGAGGGAGCAAATCCACATAAATTACATTGCTACTTTGTATTATTTCATCGACTTTGTTAAAAACGTAAAGTAATATCCCCCATATCCCTGCACCGATAATCCATAGTACAATAAATGGCAAATCACTAAGAATGTAAATAAAATAAATAGGTAGTGAAGCAAGAATAACACAAATACCTAAAAGAAGCGTCCTTAACAATTCTTTTCTGTTTTTGTTCCTTTCTTTGTTCATTTGCTGAGCATTCTGTAGTTTACGAAAATACTCCATACATTCCTCCTCAGAAACCTCGTAATCTGAAAGAGGCATACGGAAATGGCTATATTTTGAATATGCCAAATCCATATTCTTTAAATCCGTGAAAAATCTGTCAAAATGTTCCATATATGTACCTTTGTTATATTCCTCTTTCTGCCCAGTCGCCTCGGTCGAGATTGCGGTAACCGATGGCTTCGGCGATGTGCATTGACTGGACATTCTCTGAGCCGGCGAGGTCGGCGATGGTGCGGGCCACTTTGAGGATGCGGCTGTAGGCGCGGGCGGAGAGTTTCAGCCGCTCCATTGCCATTCGGAGCATATCCATCGAGGCCGCATCGGGCTCGGCATACTGATGAATCATACGCTCCGTCATCTGGGCATTGCAGTGGATGCGAGCCCCCGAACCTCTCCCCCCGCCCTCTCCCAAGGAGAGGGAGCTAAAGCGTTCCTCCTGTATCTGCCGCGCCCTCATCACGCGCTCGCGGATGGCCGCCGACGGCTCCCCGGGCTACATCTGCGAGAGCTGCGCAAACGGCACGGCCTGTATCTCGCAGTGGATGTCGATGCGGTCGAGCAGCGGCCCCGAGATTTTGTTCATATAACGCTGTATCTGCCCCGGCGTGCAGACACAGTGGTGCGTCGGGTCGCCATAATAGCCGCAGGGACAGGGATTCATCGAGGCTATCATCATAAACGAACAGGGATACTCCACCGTCAGCTTCGCGCGGCTGATGGTAATCTTGCGGTCTTCCAGCGGCTGGCGGAGCACCTCCAGCACCGAGCGGTTGAACTCGGGCAGCTCGTCGCAGAAGAGCACGCCATTGTGTGCCAGCGATATCTCGCCGGGCTGCGGGTTGGTGCCGCCGCCCACGAGTGCCACCTGTGAGATGGTGTGATGGGGCGCACGGAAGGGCCGTTGCGAGATGAGACTCGTCTCGCGCGACAGCTTGCCCGCCACCGAGTGAATCTGCGTGGTCTCCAGACTCTCTGAGAGCGACAGCGGCGGCAGGATGGAAGGCAACCGCTTGGCCATCATCGACTAGCCGCTGCCCGGCGGACCGATCATTATCAGGTTGTGGCCGCCCGCAGCCGCCACCTCCAGTGCCCGTTTCACGCTCTCCTGCCCGCGCACGTCGGCAAAGTCGAGGTCGAAGTGCGACTGCTGCTCGTAGAACTCACGCCGCGTGTCGATGACCGTCGGCTGGAAAGAGCCGTCG